>CAJWSH010000015.1 GCA_913046255.1 uncultured Dehalococcoidales bacterium | reverse complement strand
ATATAGCGAAAATCCCTACTGAAGAACTTTTAGCACCCAGAGGATGGTAATATGGGAAATAATCCCTCCAGGGTTACTGCTGGCAAAACTAATACTAGTGACCTTAATGCTTTACTTGGCATCCTGCCGCCACACATCTGCCAAACATTATACCAACAGGATGATCTCGATGAGCTATTGGAAGTTATCTTTGATCTGGGGCGATCCCCTGAAGCCCGTTTCCCCCATCGTGAAGTAATTCTCCACCCGTGCGAAGTTACCGAGGAGGATATTGACTATGTCACCACCCACATCAGTGAATTCAGTGGTGACAATCGTGCCGGGATTGAGCGCACCCTGCATCGCATTTCGGCTATTCGTAATCGCAAGGGGTACATTATTGGTCTTACCTGCCGTGTTGGCCGGGCCGTTTTTGGGACCATAAAAATAATTTTGGACCTTGTGCAATCCGGCAAAAGTGTCCTGCTTCTGGGTCGCCCTGGGATAGGTAAAACAACAAAGCTGCGCGAGGTAGCCCGGGTGCTGGCTGATGATCTCAAAAAGCGGGTCGTCATTGTCGATACCTCAAATGAGATTGCCGGTGATGGTGATATTCCTCATCCAGCTATCGGCCATGCCCGACGAATGCAGGTAACTACACCAGTTATGCAGCATACTGTAATGATCGAAGCTGTAGAAAATCATATGCCCGAAGTAATCGTTATTGATGAAATCGGTACCGAGCTCGAAGCCCATGCAGCTCGGACCATCGCCGAGCGTGGTGTACAACTGGTGGGGACTGCCCACGGTAATACGTTGGAGAATTTAATAGCTAACCCAACCTTGTGCGACCTCATTGGTGGCATCCAAACGGTAACTCTGAGCGATGAGGAAGCAAAGCGGCGCAAAACGCAGAAGACAATACTGGAGCGCATGGCACCACCCACCTTTGATATCATCGTTGAAATTCAGAGCCGGGACAGGGTAGCCATCCATCCTGATTCCGGCAGAGCTGTTGACGCCATCCTGCGCGGCAAACTCAGCACCACCGAGACTCGCTGGCTGGATGAAACCGGAGAGGTCCGAACAAAACGTAAAGCATCAGCCGAAGCCTCAAAACACGTTGCTAAAGACAAGCCATCTGTCCGGGAGCATGTTACGCCCAGGTTATATCTATTTGGCATAAATCGGGGAAAACTTGAGCAGCTGGCCAAAGAGATGCGTTTAAACACAGACATAGTTAATAATTTTAATGACGCTAATCTGCTGGTAACCTCAAAGAGATACTACCACCGAAAGCCGCAGAAGGTCAGGGATGCCGAGGTGGTTAATCTGCCCATCTATGTCTTAAAAAGCCAGACACCGGCGCAGTTAAGGCAGATGCTAAATACTATTCACCTAATAGCTCCTGCCGGTAGTAAACCGGGGCCACTAGGTCTTGCCCTTAGCGAAGCTGAAGAGGCAATAAGCCAGGTAAGGGAGAACGGGGAAAAAGCAGTAGAACTCAGCCCTCAGAGCGCCTATATAAGGCGCCTGCAGCACCTGACAGCCCAGAGAAACGACTTGTCTTCAACTAGTCTGGGGCAAGATCCAGAGCGACGGGTGAGGATTTATAGAGGCTAAAAAGGAATTTAAAGAAGCGAAAAGTCCCTTTAAAAAAATCTTTCCCTTCTCTCTTTTATAAGGGGAAAAGGGGAAAGAGTGAGGGGTTAGTAACAATAATGGCTCTATTTATCACCTTTGAGGGTGGCGAAGGCTCAGGCAAGAGTGCCCAGTCCAGAGTGCTCTATGCAAAATTAACAAAGCAAGCCATTCCAGTAGTTCTGACTCACGAACCGGGTGGTACTCCTCTAGGAGACAAAATGAGCCACCTACTAAAGTGGACTAATGACACTGATATATCACCAATGACCGAGCTCTTGCTGTTTAACGCCGCTCGTGCTCAACTCGTAACCGAAATAGTTAAACCCAGCCTGAAAAAAGGGGTGATTGTTATCTGTGACCGCTATGCTGACTCCAGCATTGCCTACCAAAGCTATGGGCGAGGACTGGATTTAGAGATAGTTAAACTGGTTAATCACACTGCCACCCAGGGGTTAAAACCCGACCTGACATTTCTATTGAATACACCTTCCGAAATAGGGCTAGCCCGCAAGAAACAGCAAAAGCAAGATCGCTTTGAGCGGGAGAATTTAGCCTTTCATCAAAAAGTGCGACAGGGCTACCTCAAGCTAGCAGCTGACGAGTCCGAGCGATGGCTGGTGGTAGATGCTTCACAGAGTAAGGCAAAAATAACCAAGCTTATCTGGCAGAGGGTAAGTGAGTTGTTACCACAACGGAGGGTTTAGAAATGACTGGAAAGCGGGTTGTTGTAGCCATGAGTGGTGGGGTAGATTCCTCTATGGCTGCAGCTATTCTTAAAGAGCAAGGCTACCAGGTAATTGGCGTTACCATGCAAATCTGGCCCCAAGATAAGCAGGCTGCTGGTGGCTGCTGTGGACTGGGAGCAGTAGAGGATGCCAGAATGGTAGCTCATAAACTGAGTATTCCTCACTATGTGATGAATTTTAGAAAAATCTTTACCCAAACAGTGATTGTCGATTTCTATAAAGAATATAGTCAAGGAAGGACACCAAACCCCTGTATCCGATGTAATCAGTATATCAAGTTTGATGTCCTCTTACATAGAGCCAAGGAGATGGACGCTGATTTTATAGCTACTGGCCACTATGGCCGGATTAAACATTCACCAGATGGCTACCGCCTGTTAAAAGGGGTTGACCCTGCCAAAGACCAGTCCTATTTCCTCTACACCTTGGGGCAAAAAGAGCTTTGCCATCTTTTACTGCCACTAGGCAACTTGCACAAGGCCGAAGTAAGAAAACTGGCCGCTGAACTGGAACTGCCCACCGCTACCAGCCCTGACAGCCAGGATATTTGCTTTATCCCGGATGGTGACTACCGCTCGTTTATCGCTGCTTACATCCCTCTTAAGTCTGGTGACATTGTTGATACTCACGGTAACATTATAGGCAGACACAGGGGTTTAGCCGCCTATACTGTAGGCCAGAGACAGGGATTAGGGCTGGCTTCAGATAGACGCCTTTATGTAATTAAGCTTGATGCCGGCAGCAACAGATTGATAGTAGGCACTGAAGATCAGCTGCTAAGCAGGAAGCTCATTGCCTGCCAGCTGAACTGGGTCTCGGGTAAAGCCCCTGGGGTGTTTACCGGTATAACGGCGAAAATCCGCTACGGCTCACCCGAGGTGGCGGTTAAATTAAGCCCGGGTAACGGTACTACTGAGGTTTCCTTTCTGGAGCCTCAACGGGCAATCGCCCCCGGCCAGGCAGCCGTATTTTATCAGGGAGAGACTGTCCTTGGCGGAGGCATAATAGAGGCTTCAAAAACCAAACAAGAAGGTAAACATGCCAAGCACCAGGTCGCAACCATCCCTTGTTGAAGAAAGAAAACTCAAGACTCTGGGGTACCGCTTTGTTGCCGGCATTGACGAGGTCGGGCGCGGTTCATTGGCTGGCCCGGTGGTAGCCGCCGCCGTCATCGTGCCCTGCCAAATAAAGACTGGCTGGCTAAAGCAAGTAAAAGACTCAAAACTGCTTACCCCAACTAAGCGCGAATACCTGTTTAATCATATTTTAAAGACAGCCATCTCAGTAGGAGTGGGTGAAGCTTCTTATGAAAGCATAGATGCCCATGGTATCGTAAGAGCAACAAAGTTGGCGATGAAGCTGGCTATAGAGCGGCTTTCACCGCCGCCTGAGTTTTTGCTGATAGACTATCTACTACTGCGTGAGGTGGCGTTACCCCAAAAAAGTATAGTTAGTGGTGACTCACTGTGCTTCTCTATCGCCTGCGCATCAATAATAGCCAAAGTGATTCGGGATCGGCTGATGACAGCATTGGACAGTAGTTACCCCGGCTATGGGCTGGCACAGCACAAAGGTTACTGCACAGAAGCGCATGTAGCCAATCTACGAAGACTAGGGCCTTCACCGATTCATCGCCGTTCATTCCATCCGGTCAAAAATATGATCAGTTAGTGGCAATGGCACTACGAAGAGTCGGTTATCGCAGCCAAGAAAAGGGCCGGCGGCTACCGCCCATCGTTATGCGTATTGATTTTATAGCGATAAGGCTGGACCAGAAGAAGAAACTATTAGATATTCAGCTCATTGAAAATGTAGTTAGCAAGATTTAAGCACTATTCAGCTTTACCCATAAGCTAAAGTTGTGTTAAAATTAGCTACTAAGATTACTGCTAAATAGCATAACTATGGTTTTACCAAAGACAATAACAACACAAACGCTACGTATCGTTGACGCCAGTCTCAACCGTATTGGTGAAGGTCTTCGCCTTCTCGAGGATGTGGCTCGCCTGACGCTCAATGATGCCACTTTAAACCAGCAACTAAAAACCATGCGGCATGAGCTTATAACCGTCTCTCCGGCACTAAATCAACAGCTCCTTCAGGCACGTAATTCAGAAGATGATGTCGGCGTCAATCTTAGCACTCCACAACAGGCAAAAGAGAAAAAGCTACCGGAAGTGGTTGTAGCCAATGCCAGAAGAGTTCAGCAGTCGCTCAGAGTTATTGAAGAGCTGGCTAAGACGCCGGACATTAAGTTGGACTCAGTTAAATTTAAAAAAGCCAGATTCAACCTCTACGCCATTGAACGGGATTTGCTCTCCAAACTACTGCGAAAGGATAAATTAGAGCGTATATCCGGGTTACACGCAATTATTGATACCAAATTCTTAAAGAGACGCAGTCACCTTGAGGTAGCCGCCCAGCTAATTCGGGGAGGAACCGAAGTAATCCAGCTACGCGATAAAACTCAAGGCAAGAGTGAACTACTGCCTATCGCCCGGCAGCTAAAGAGTCTGTGTAGTGAGCACAACGTCCTCTTTATAGTAAACGACCACCTTGATTTAGCCCTGGCCGCTGATGCTGACGGATTGCATCTGGGGCAAGACGACCTGCCGATAACTGCTGCTCGCCGCCTGCTGCCTCCAGATAAGCTCCTGGGCTGTTCGGTAACCACCGTAAAACAGGCTACCACTGCTGAGTCTGAAGGAGCTGATTACATCGCCGCCGGCGCTATTTACCCGACAACATCCAGGGAAGCGACTGAGGTCATCGGCTTAGAAGGTTTACGCCTAATCAAAAATGAGATAGCACTACCACTAGTTGCTATCGGCGGTATTATTGTTAATAATGTGGCTGAGGTTCTGGCAGCCGGCGCTAGCTCAGTAGCCGTAATCAGTGCCATAATGCAAGCCGAGTCCCCAAAAGAAGCAGCCAGACAAATAGTAAATAAACTTAAAATGCAAGAGAGCGTAGTCTAATATGTCTTGCGTTATAAGAATAGAAAGGAGATTTTAAAAAATGGAGCCAATAGTAATCACGATTATATCCGGTATATCAGCCCTGGCGATAGCTGTTTTTATGGCCTATTATGTGTTAAAGCAAACTCAGGGCTCAGAGAGAATAATGGAGATTGCAGCCGCTATAAAAGAGGGCGCCCTGGCTTTTTTGGGGCGGGAGTACCGAATACTGGCTATATTTGTGGTAATAATAGCTATTATCCTAGGGGTAGTACCTGCTCTCGGCTGGCTGGTAGGACTGGCCTTTGTTTTTGGTGCTATCTCTTCCGGTTTGGCTGGTTTTGTTGGTATGAGCATTGCCGTAAGAGCCAATTCCAGAACTGCTGCCGCTGCCCAGAAGAGTTTAAATCAAGGACTCAGGGTTTCTTTTCGCAGTGGTGCCGTGATGGGAATGTGTGTTGTCGGTATTGGCATCCTCGGTTTAAGTATCCTCTATTTAACCTTTGGTGATAACCCTGATTTCCTAAAGATTATCCCCGGCTTTGGTTTTGGCGCCTCCTCGGTAGCTATATTTGCCCGGGTTGGTGGTGGCATCTACACCAAGGCAGCCGATACCGGAGCTGACATAGTGGGCAAGGTTGAGAAGGGAATTCCAGAAGATGACCCCAGAAATGCAGCCGTAATCGCCGATTTTGTAGGGGACAATGTTGGTGATGTTGCCGGTATGGGTGCTGATTTGTTTGAGTCCTACGTCGATTCAATTATTGCCGCCATGACACTGGGCTTAATAGCTGTTTTCTCTACTACATTAGGCAAATCGCTATTTCCTGGTATACCTGAAGAATTAGCAATGAGTAGAGCCTGGTTTCTGCCACTACTAGTCGCCGCTGGCGGTATCGCAGCCTCTATTATCGGAATATTCTTAGTTAGGGTCGGGGAAAAGTTGGAGATGGTGGCATTACTCAATGCCCTACGCCGAGGGACCTTCTCCGCTTCAATCTTGACCGCTATCTTCTCTTTTTTGGCGGTCTATTTTCTTAAGGCGGATATCGGCGTCTTCTGGGCAATTCTGGTTGGTCTTACCGCCGGTGTCTTGATTGGTGAAAGCACCAACTTCTTTACTTCCTATGTCTATAAGCCAACCCTGCGCATCGCCGAGGCATCGCAGACCGGCGCCGGAACAAATATTGTCAGTGGTTTTGCTAACGGCCTGATGAGCAGCTTGCCTCCGGTCATTCTAATAGTAGCTGCCATTCTAGTGGCTCACCATTTTGCCGATGTCTATGGGGTGGCTATGGCTGGAGTCGGCATGCTGGCCACCCTGGGTATTCAAGATGCCACCGATGCCTTTGGACCAGTGGCTGATAATGCCGGTGGTATTATTGAGATGTCGGGATTGCCCGAGGAAATCAGACAACGGACTGACGCTCTGGATTCATTGGGTAATACCACGGCTGCTACCGGTAAAGGTTTTGCCATTGGTGCTGCCGGGCTAACCGCTTTAGCCCTTCTGCTCTCCTACTCACAAGCAGTGGGTATAGGCCTATCAGATATCAGCCTGCTTGACCCACATGTTATTGCCGGGCTCTTTCTAGGAGCGGTACTGCCAGCTGTCTTCTGTGCCATGACCTTAAACGCCGTGGGCAAGACCAGCTTCTCCATAGTAAATGAGGTCCGCCGCCAATTTCGCGAGATACCAGGACTGATGGAAGAAACAGCCAAACCTGAGTATGCCAAATGTGTCGACATTTGCACCAGAGACGCTATAAGGCAAATGATTGCTCCGGGTATAATAACGATAGTTTCACCGGTTGTTGTCGGTCTAGTGCTAGGTCCGATTGCCCTTGCTGGTTTCCTTATGGGAGCTATTTCCAGTGGCTTGATTCTGGCAATAGCCTTCGCTAATGCCGGCGGCTCATGGGACAATGCCAAGAAATGGATAGAGACTGGTGCCTACAACGGCAAAGGCTCAGAAGCTCACAAAGCAGCTGTTGTCGGTGATACAGTGGGTGACCCAATGAAGGATACCGCCGGGCCATCACTCAACATTATGATAAAACTAACAGCTATAATAGCCCTGGTTATGGCCCCAGTGCTGGCCGGCTTTGCCGGATTAATATAAGACTGGCTAGCCCTAAATGAAGTGGCGAAATCCCAACCAAGATTCAAGATGGTGATTTTGACAAGGAGTAGATTTAAACCGATTTATCTTTATAAAAATGGATTACCACGGCGCTCGGCACCAATAGTAGTTTTAGGACCATGGCCGGGATAAACAATAGTCTCATCATTTAAAATCATGAGCTTGGTACGGATACTGTTCATTAACTGGCTCGGATTACCACCGGGTAAGTCAGCTCGGCCGATACCGTAGTTAAACAAGGTATCACCGCTAAAGACCACCCCCTCCCCCAAAAGGCAGATGCTGTCCGGACTATGTCCCGGGGTGTGGCGAACGATAAAGCACAACCCGTCACCAACGTCTATACTATCGTCATCTCTAAGCAATCTATCCGGTACAGGCAAGATCGGCGGTGAAATACCCAGAAATGCGCTTAAAGAGCCATCACCTAGAGTCCCGTTATTAGCAGCATGAGCAGCAATATCGACACCGATTGCTTCACTAATTTCCCCTAAAGCACCAACATGGTCCATATGAGCATGGGTCAATATGATTAACTTTATGTCAAGCTTTAAATCACTAATCTTTTCCAGGATTCGCTCGGCCTCACCACCAGGGTCAATGATCATACCCTTTCTACCAGATTCAGAGCCAACAATATAGCAATTGGTAGCCAGTGGCCCGACCTCCAACGTCTCAATTATCATTAACCACTCCTATTTTAATCGAAAAGCCAAAACAAACTACATATTCCAATTCGTGCAGATGCGTTATTTTAGCATCAAACAAAGCCAACGACAAGATACTGCTATTTTTATCTACCTCACCCTATTAATACCTTTCTCCTTCAAAGAAAGGGGGGATCATATGAAAAGAGAGGCCTCGCCCCTCTTAGGCATCTTCTTTTTGGCGAACTTTTTTGGTATCCAGACTTGAAAAAAGCAGATAAAAACGCACCCCTTTGACATCCATGCTTAAAACTGGTAACTTTTATAGCTAACCATTAGATAATAATGACAACGACAGTCCTGATTGCAAGTCTACTCTTTCTGCTTGGCTTAGGCCTTGGAGGACCTATTATTTGGTTTGTCTTGCGCCATCAGAACACAGCCAGAAATAAAGAGTTAGCCCAACAGACGGCCACTACAGATGCTATAACTTTCCACTGGAAATATATCGTGCTGCCTGTTTCCATCTGCCTCTTAGCACTGGTTCTGGCCTTCTATTTTTATCATCTGCTCCCATCTGAAGTAGCTTATCGCTTTAATCTAGACGGCTCACCCAAGGATTGGCTCAGTCGTGAGATGACTATCTTGTTGGTGCTCGGGCCACAAGCACTGCTTGTGATGACGGCTGGAGCCATTACTTGGGGGATGACAAAAATGGGCCGGCAAACCAGCCAAACAATGAGCGATTTAATAAAGCCGGAAAAGACCATATCACTCATGGGCAATATTATTGTTCTGCCCCAGATTGTGCTTGGTTTTGTAATGGTCGATATTCTTAGCTACAATGTTTATGAGACACACCTGATGCCAATTTGGCTATTTGTTTTAATTGTTATGGCACTAGGAGGTATAATCATGGCTATATTCTTTGCCAAAGCTATTCGGCAAGCCCAGGCATTGGCCGAGAGCAGCACTAAAACTCCAAGGAATGAACGCATTGACTAAGAAAACACCAGGCAAAGTTAGTATGGAAAAGCTCGTTTCTCTCAGTCGAAGACGTGGCTTTATCTTTCCCTCAAGTGAAATCTACGGCGGCTTGTCCAGCTGCTGGGACTACGGGCCTCTGGGCGTAGAGCTTAAACGTAATGTTAAACAAGCCTGGTGGCAAGCTGTAGTCCAGAAACGAGATGATATGATGGGCTTAGACACCAGCATCCTGATGCACCCTCAGGTCTGGGCAGCCAGCGGTCATCTGGAAGGCTTTTCTGATCCCCTAGTTGAGTGCAAGGGCTGTCATCTAAGATGGCGAGTTGATGAACTCGGGGATGGCAACTGCCCTTCTTGTGGTGGCGCGCTCACCGAGCCCCGCCAGTTTAATCTGATGTTTAAGACCTCCATGGGGCCTGTTGAGGATGAAGCCAGTGTGGTCTACTTGCGCCCGGAGACAGCCCAAGGAATATTTGTCAACTTTCAGAACATAGTTAACACCACCAGAAAAAAATTACCTTTCGGTGTGGCTCAGATAGGTAAAGCCTTCCGCAAC
This sequence comes from uncultured Dehalococcoidales bacterium, assembly GCA_913046255.1. Taxonomy (GTDB): domain Bacteria; phylum Chloroflexota; class Dehalococcoidia; order Dehalococcoidales; family ARS1013; genus ARS1013. The sequence continues at coordinate 5,317 of CAJWSH010000015.1, read as the reverse complement.
GAGATTACCACCGGTAATTTTATCTTCCGCAGTCGAGAGTTTGAGCAAATGGAAATAGAATATTTCGTAAAACCAGGGGCAGATAAAGAATGGTTTGATTACTGGCTTAAAGAACGCTTTAGCTGGTATGTGAACCTGGGTATCAAAAAAGAGAATCTTCGCTTGCGAGAGCACGGTAAAGAAGAGTTAGCCCATTACGCCAGAGCCTGCTCTGATATCGACTATTTATTCCCGATGGGCTGGTCCGAACTAGAAGGCATTGCCAACCGAGGTAACTTTGACTTAGCACAACATGCCAAGTCCAGCAACGAGAGTATGACCTACTTTGACGAAGAGGAAAAAGAACATTTTATCCCCTATATAATTGAGCCATCAGCCGGAGTAGACCGCTCTGTCCTAGCTTTTCTCGTTGACGCCTACGATGAAGAACTGGATAAGGATGCAATAAGAGTGGTGCTTCGTCTGCACCCGGCTCTGGCTCCCATAAAGGCAGCCATACTGCCGCTAAGCAAACGGGAACCATTGATTAAGATGGCTAAAGAGCTATATTCAGACCTCAGTCAGTACTGGATGATAAGCTACGATGATACCCAGTCAATCGGCCGTCGCTATCGGCGTCAGGATGAGGTTGGCACCCCTTTCTGCATTACTGTTGACTTTGAATCTCTAGAAGACAAGCAAATTACTATCCGAGAACGAAATTCCATGAAACAGATACGAGTCCCAATTGATAAGTTAAGTTCGGTATTAGTTGCCAAGCTTAATGGCGAACCTTTTGAGGTCTTGCCCAATGGTGGCAGCTATCGGCTGGGGTTCTAGCTCTTTACTAGAGAGTACTTATAGGGAATCGAAGATGGATGAAGTCCCCTATTTATAAAATCATCCCTCCTTACTTGGGGAAGAGAGATAAAGGCCTGCCCACCGCACAAAGCTTTGGCAGACGAGGGATGGGGTCATAAAAATAAAAAGCTATGTTATCTCTTGAGATTGTTTTGTTGTTGACACTCCTCACAAAGACATAAGGTTAACCTAAAGGGGGATAGGTTGAAAATTATCCATTTTGCTGACCTTCATCTCGGTGTGGAAAGCTACGGGCAGATTGACCCAGCTACCGGACTATCGTCCCGCCTCCTTGAATTCTTGTCTGCCCTTGACCAGCTTATCGATTTTGCCACAGAAAACAAAGTTGACTTAGTGCTTTTTTGTGGCGACGCCTACAAGAGCCGAGACCCCAGCCAAACACAGCAGCGGGAACTTGCCAAACGCATCAACCGTCTGTCAAATAACGGTATCGCTACTCTTCTCCTTATCGGCAACCACGACCTGCCTAATGCTACCGGCAGAGCCACCACCACTGAAATCTTTGATACCCTGTCTGTGAAGAATGTCTATATCGCCAATCGCCCCGATATCTTTAAGATCGTCACTCCGAACGGCACTATCCAAATTGTCTCCTTACCATGGCTCCGACGAAGCGTTCTCTTAAATAGAGAAGATACCAAAAAGCTCGACTTTGACCAAATAAATATCAAAATGCAAGAGGTGTTAACCAACATTATTAGCGCTAAAGCTAAAGAGCTTGACCCAAAACTGCCGTCTGTTCTGGCAGCCCATGTCTGGGTCTCAGGATCCCAAATAGGCTCTGAGAAGTCAATGACTATCGGGCAGGAGCACGTGCTTTTACCGAGTAACGTTGCTCATCCTGCCTTTGACTATATTGCCCTAGGTCATATTCACCGACACCAGGTCTTATCCCATAACCCACCGGCAATCTATGCCGGAAGCCTGGGGCGGTTGGATTTTGGTGATGAGGGAGATGATAAGGGGTTTTATCTGATAGAAATTGAGCCAGATACGGAAACAGGCAAAACACAAACTACCTTTGAATTCCACACGGTAGACGGACGCCGTTTTATCACTATTAACGCCAATATTGACCCAACTGATACTGACCCGACAGCCACAGTGCTCAAGGCTATTGCTGAGCAGGAGAATGGGGTAAGTGATAGTATAGTCCGTCTCTTAATTAGCCTACCGCAAGAGCTTGAGGGGCAGCTCAGGGATGGTGATATCAACAGCGCCTTAGCTGAAGCCCACTATCATACCATAACCATGGATATCAGGCGAGAGAGCCGCCTCAGACTGAATAGCCGTTCCGCCGAAGAAATAACCCCCATACAAGCCCTGAAAGCTTATCTTGAGTCAACTAAAGGATCCCCGGAACGAATCAAACTCCTACTGGAGTATGGCGAAAGGCTTATTGAGGAGGAAAGAGCTAGATAGAAGTAATAGGTTACGGTAAAAAGCAAGGGCCCATAAAAATCTCTTATACTTAAGGAGAAAAGAGTGCACTTTCCAAGACAGCAACCTATATTTGAGAGCCGCTTTGATGCCGGCAGACAATTAGCCATCAAACTTAATGAATATAAGAAACAGCCGGTAGTGGTACTCGCTATTCCTAACGGCGGTCTGCCAGTGGCGCTTCAAGTAGCTCTTGCACTTAGGGCTAACCTTGATTTAGTCATTTCTCGAAAGCTCCCGATTCCACTTCGCCCTGAAGGCGGCTTTGGCGCCGTAGCTGACGATGGCACTATAATTCTTAATCAGGAAGTATTAAAAAAACTAGGACTAAGTGCCCAACAGATAAACTATCAGGTCAGCAAAGTAAGGAATGATATCCAAAAGCGAAGTCTCCTCTATAGAGGAAGCCGGCCACTATCCGTGGTAAGTGATAAGATAGCTATTGTTATTGATGATGGCCTGGCATCAGGTTATACCATGATGGCAGCTGTAGAATCAGTACGTCGTCGCCATCCAAAGCGAGTTGTTGTCGCCGTGCCGACTGCATCAGCAACGGCAGTAAAGCAAGTAGAGAAGCTTGCCGATAGAGTGGTAACAGTTGTTACCACCTTTTCTCCCGGGTTCTATGTCTCCGATTTCTACCGTTACTGGAACGTCTTAAGTGATGAAGAAGGGCTCAAGTGCCTCAAGGAATGGCAGATGAGACACCAAGAGTTTAACATCAAACCGCCGCAAACAAAGTAATAGTATCCATAAAGATTAAGTATAAAAGAGTGAACTCCGCGAGTATAATTTGTACGAAATTATAACTAATAAAGCATTAGTAGTACCTATCAGCGCTTGGACTATAGCCCAGCTAATAAAAGTGTTTATCACTCTCATGAGGGAAAAGCGTCTGGACTTGTGGTTTTTACTAAAGAGTGGCGGCATGCCCAGCTCACATACGGCACTGGTCTGCGCGTTAGCTACAACGGTTGCTATAATAGACGGCCTTAACTCAATAACTTTTGCCATTACTGCTATCTTGGCTATGGTAGTTATGTATGACGCTGCTGGTGTGCGCCAAGTAGTAAGCCAGCAATCAACTATCCTTAACCGCATTGTAAAAGATCTTATGGAAAAACGCCCCAGGACTGAAGTTGAGCGTGATTTGAGAGAGTTCATCGGCCATACGCCGTTTCAGGTTATTGCCGGTGCTGCACTGGGCATTTTTGTTGCTTGGCTGTGGCTCATCATCTAGACTTACTCAGAGTTTAACCCACCATCAATCAGCACACCACGCCCCTCTAGTTTTTCTAAATTTATCAGATCTTCCGAACCGGGCGACAGATCAAGAGCATTACTCCCAAGCCATACATCGTCTCCTTCGCCCAACCCATTGTTTGCCACCAGTGGTGATATATCACTTATTTGATTCCCCCAGAGGCTGAGCCAGGTCAGGTTATTAAGTGAGATCAAAGGCGAGATGTCACTTATTTGATTCTTACCAAGAGTGAGGTGAACCAATTCTGTCAGTGATGCTAATGGAGAGATATCGCTTATTTGATTCTCCTCAAGATTGATCCAGGTCAGATTATTAAGTGAAGCCAGAAATGAAATATCAGCTATCTGGTTCCACCAAAGGAAGAGCTTGGTCAACTTGGTAAGAGAAGCCAGTGGGGAGATGTCGCTTATCTGATTGTCATCAAGATAGAGTATTTCCAAATTGACACAGTACTCTATACCAGAAAGGTTAGCAACATTCCTGCTACCCGCATTCAGTTGGGTAAGTTCTGCCAGTTCTGCTGCTGTCAGCACTTCGTCCGATAGCTTACCCAGAGCACTCCTTATGACTGTCTCCAGATTGGAATCATGGAAGACAATATCTCTAGGTTCAGTCGGTGCCAGAGTACTTTCTATGACTGCCTCCGGGTTGGTACCAGGCAAGATAACATCTTCAGATTCAATCGATACAGGAGGTGTTGTCGTCGTTGTTATTGGTGGTGCAGACTCAGTACAAACACAAGCGGTTAACACCATTCCAACAGATATCACCATCGCCCAGAGCAACACAAATTCAGCCAATCTTTTCGTTGGCTTGAGTTGTAATGTCTTCACCGTCCCAACTCTTGTTCGTCTTCTAGTATATCGTATCATCACTGGCAGCACTGGAACCTGTCTATTTCTCAAGCATTTGATTCTTTCTTCTCAACCCTATATCGGATCATGGTCTTGGTGATTTTGGCGCTAGGAGTGGTGAGGTATTCCTCTTCGTGATCACCGGTTATTTTATAACCACTATCTCCAATGAACTTGTGCAGGCGCTCAATGGTAGGCTCACCTTGGTCATAGGATCCGAGGTGGAGAATCTGGGCTACGGTGCCGTACAGCCAGGTCTCAAGATTAATCTCAACACCAGAAGTCTTCTGGGGTAGAGAAACTGTGTCGAAAGGGATAGGCAGACCGATAATATGAGCCCATTCCTCTTTGACTACGAGGTGAGCATCAGGATAGCGAGCACGGAGTCCACTGACCTTAAAGGTAGGCAGCCCCTGCTTCTTCAAAGCAAACTTGAGGGTATAGACTGAGCTGTAGAGGGCAGGCATAAGCTCGGAGAAAACTTTGTCGGGAGCACCCTTACCATATACTACAGCCATCTTCTGTGGTGGCATTTCCAGAATTTTGGGCTTTAGTTTGAATGACTTTGGCGATGACACAGGTTTATCCCTTAATTGTCAATTATTTACTACAGTATAACACGTCGACAAGTCCAGACAACACAAATAGGAGTGAGACTATTTATCTATCTCATCCTCTTGATTCCTCTCTCCTCTAAAAGAGAGGGAAGAATATTAAAAAGAGGGGCTTCGCCTCTCTTAAACACCCCGTTTACTAAATCAGAATTCGAGAGCTGCTTTAGTTGCCAAACTCCATGAAACATTTTACTCATTCAATCAGCTGAAACGCATTAACATCTATCAATCCCAGATCGGTCAGCCTAAGTTGGGGAATCACCGGCAGTGCCAGAAAGGAAAGA
>CAJWSH010000014.1 GCA_913046255.1 uncultured Dehalococcoidales bacterium | reverse complement strand
CTGGCATAGGGGTAGATAATATTGATATAGCCGCTGCTACCGGGCACGGTATCACGGTGGTTAATGCACCCACCGGCAATACTATATCAGCTGCTGAGCACACTATTGCTCTTATGCTATCTCTAGCCCGCCACATTCCTCAAGCCAATGCTGTGCTCAAATCAGGCATTTGGAGCCGAGCTGATTTTATGGGTACCGAAGTAAGAGATAAAACACTAGGCATTATTGGCTTGGGCAATATTGGTTCTGAGGTATCAAGACGCGCTCAAGGGTTGGAGATGAAAATTGTCGCTTATGACCCGTTTATCTCTCCCGAGCGTGCCCATAATTTGGAAGTAAGGCTTGTCTCTCTGGAGAAGTTACTAGAGGAGTCTGATTTTGTCAGCCTTCACGTGCCGCTGACATCACAAACCAAGGAACTAATCGGGATTAAAGAGTTAGCTATGGTCAAACCAACGATACGCATTATTAATACTGCCCGTGGTGGACTGATTAATGAAGAAGCCTTGGTTAAAGCAATCAAAGAGAACAGGGTAGCTGGCGCTGCCATAGATGTCTTTGCTGTTGAACCATGTATAGAAAGTGCCCTATTTGAAAGTGATAAAATCATTGTTACTCCTCATTTGGGAGCTTCCACTGCCGAAGCTCAGGTTACAGCAGCTGCCGATGTCGCCAAACAGATTATTGACGTGTTTAAGGGCCAGCCAGCCAGATACGCTGTTAATGCTCCCTTCATTTCACCGGAAATTCTGCCGGTGCTGGCGCCATTCCTTAAAGTAGCAATCACAGTAGGCAGTTTGGTCAACCAACTAGTCGAGGGACAGATGCAATCTATTAAAATAAAATATAACGGCGAGATTGCCAACTATGAAACTAATGTCTTAAAAGCGGTTATTCTGGGAGGACTACTTGAGGGAATAAGCGAGGAACGAGTCAATCTAGTAAATGCCAATATAGTGGCTGCTCGGCGGGGTCTTGCTGTCGTAGAACAAAAAGAGCTCTCCTGCGAAAACTATGCCAACTTAATTACCGTAGAAGTGACAACCACTACTGAGACAACTACCGTTGCCGGTACCATACTCCGCGGCGAACCACATATCGTTCAGATTCATAACTACTGGATCGACATTGTGCCCACCGGTGGTTACTTTCTGTTTAGTGATCACTGCGACCGCCCTGGGCTTATTGGGGCAGTAGGCAAGCTCACTGGCGATGCCGATATAAATATCAGCTATATGCACTTAAGTCGACTCAAGCCTCGAGGTCAGGCATTGATGGTATTGGCCCTGGATGAGCCACTACCTGAGCAGCAGAGACAGCAGATACTTGCCATGTCTGATATTTACACCGCTAAACTGGTAAAAATTTAAAAAGTTTCACTCTCTACTTAAAACAAATTAAATCAATGTGTCATTTCTGGAGCAAATAAACGAACATGAAAATCGGGGTTTTAGCCTTACAAGGCGACTTCATAGAACACATTAATATCCTAGAGAGACTGAAGGTAAAGGCGATATCAGTTCGTAGGCTCGATGAGCTTAAAGACCTTGATGGACTTATTTTTCCCGGTGGCGAAAGCACCGCAATAGCTAGTTTAATGCATAGTTTTAATTTCTTTAAGTCGTTCAAGGAATTGGTTCAAACTGGCCTGCCTATTATGGGTACCTGTGCTGGCATGGTCTTAATGGCTAAGAAGATAACTCACTCCAATATACCTCCCTTGGGATTTATGGATATGGAAGTAAAACGCAATGCCTTTGGCCGGCAAGTAGCCAGCTTTGAGACTGAGCTTATAATACCCACTCTGGGCGAGAAGCCTTTTCCGGCTGTCTTTATTCGTGCTCCTCTGATTTTAGACACCGGTCCGGAGGTAGAAATCCTGGCCAGCCTAGATAGTGGCACTATCGTAGCTGCTAGACAAGGTACCAAGCTGGCTATCGCTTTTCATCCTGAGCTCGGTAGTGACCTGAGGTTGCATCGCTATTTTTTGGAAATTGTCGCCACCCACAAACTGATAGGTCAAGGTAGTATTCAGACTGGGGCTAATAAAACCAACTGCAAAGTACCTATATCAGTCGATTAAAGATCAGCCCTGAGGGCAGCTTGGGATAAAAATAGGTTGCTTTGCTCGGCATACGGTCACCGGCATCAGTAATGGCTCTAATCACCTCTGACTTGATCGGGTTTAATATTATTGCTATCTGATATTGTTTGTCTAAAACTCTATTTATCGCATCATCACGATCATAATTATAGGCAATCCTTGCTCCTATCTGACTGCCAGTCAGCCCCAAAAGCTCCTCTAATATGATATGGTCAACAATACTGACCTCCAGTCTCTTATATAGCTCAGAGTGAAAATAGGGCATCAGCTTGCTGGCCGTACTGAAGTCGCGCAGTGTAAGCACCAGTAGTTGCTTACGCTTCAGTCCGAAAAGAACTAGCCTTATCTGACCATCGTCGGTTAGTAGATCATCAATTTGCTGCCAAACCTCAGGCATATCAGACGATAATTCCACAATATCAAAAAACTTCTTTAGATTGGTTCTCAAGCTACTCAGGCTTGATGCCGACAGATCACAAAGCAGGCGATGAGGGGGCAATATGATCAGTCCCGGGTCAGCAAAATCCACCAGCGTCATCATTACAAAATCAAAGACTTCGTCTCCCGATGCCGACGAAGATAGAGCACGCTGTTTATGTCGATATGCGAGAGCGCTTTCATATCGATGATGCCCATCAGCAATGTAAAGTGGCTTTCCGTTAAACACATAACATATTTGCCTGATAACCTCGGGCTCAGTAATTGCCCAGACATTATGTTTTTCTCCTTTTGAATCATCTAGGCTAATTATAGACTGAGCCGATTCTTGATCGGCCAGCAATAAGGAAAGCTGCTTTTCCCGGTCTTCAAACATGGTTAAAATAGGACTGGTATTGGCCCTGAGCGCTGAAATAAGGCTTATCCGGTCGTTCTTATGTTCCGTTAGTGTACTTTCATGAGGACGAACTATCATGCTATTCCATTCCTCTAGTTTGACGCGGACAGTAAGCCCACGGCGTCTGAACTCTCTACCTTGATAGGTAAAATAATGGTCGTGGAGATAGAGAGCCGCCACCTCATCAGTAATCAGAACCCTCTGCTTCAACCACTGCTCTAGAATAGTTGCTGAAAGAGTATATTTATTATCTCGAACTCTATCCTGGGACAACTGATTGTTATATTCTAAGTAGATAAAATTATACCGACTGCGGCGATGCAGCTCCAATTCCATTTGAGGTGTAATAATATCATACGGTGGACAGATAACGGCCGATAGATCACCAACCTTTGATTGATTATAGCGCACACCGCAAAAAGGACGAATTTCAGCCATACTTAAACTCCAATCTTTCTAAGTAAATCTATGCTGTTTTTCCAGAAGACGGCGGAATTCATCCTCTGTGAGTTGTTTGATACCCAGAGCCCGGGCCCGCTTCAGCTTTGAACCGGGGTCAGCGCCGGTTACTAGGTATTTTGTCTTACCAGTAACATCACTTCTGGTTATGCCACCAAGAGCTTTTATCTGCACCTCTGCCGCGTGGCGCGTAAATCTATCGAGCCTGCCGGTGATGACAAACTCCTGACCTGACAGAAGTTGCCCTTTAGGCTTAGCTACTTTTTTCTCTGATTGAACTCCTGCCTTTCTCAGCTTTTCAATAATCCAAATATTCTCTTCATTATCAAAAAAGGCGGTAACGCTGTCGGCAATTTTGGGTCCTATAGTGGGAATAGATGAAAACTGCTCTTTTAAGGCATTAGCTAGCGTCTCAAGGCTACCAAATTCTTTAGTTAGGATTTCTGCCGTCTCTGTGCCGACATGGCGGATACCCAGAGCGTAGACGACCCGAGCTAACGGTTGTTTCTTACTTTTCTCAATGGCATCAATCATGTTAGTGGTACTCTTCTCCGCCATTCCTTCAAGGCTTAAGAGCTCATTTTTCTTGTCCTTTAAACAGTAAAGGTCAGAGAAATTTCCAACTAACCCCCTTTCTATCAGCAATGCGCTCATAGATTTGCCAATACCTCTGATATCCATCGCCCCCCGGGAGGCAAAATGTTCCAGTCGCTGTTTGATCTGGGCAGGACAGGCGACATTGGGACAGTAATACATAACCTCAGCCTCGGTTTTAATAATCTCTGACTCGCAGACTGGGCATGCCGGGCGTTTTTTAGAACTGTTATATAGCTTTTCCGAGAGATTGAACTCCTTCTCTTTGCCGCTGCGCTTAGCCAATACTGGCCCGATAATCTGAGGGATTACCTCACCGGCTCGCTGGATAATAACAGTATCACCCTCGCGGATGTCTTTTCTTCTTATGTCATCTTCGTTGTGCAGGGCTGCCTGTCTGATGGTTACGCCGCCTATCGATACCGATTCCAGAACTGCATAGGGATTAAGAGTGCCGGTACGCCCGACACTGACTCTGATTTCTCTCAAAGTCGTAGTTCCCTGAACAGGGGGGAATTTATAAGCAATTGCCCACCGAGGCTCATGGCCGACATTTCCTAAAATCTCTTGAAGGCCAAGCTGGTTAATTTTAACCACAATGCCATCAGTTTCATAAGGTAAGCTTTTCCTTCGCTCTAGCCATATGTGATAAAAATCCTCAACTTTAGTAATACTATCAAGCAGTTTATTTTTGGGGCTTACTTTAAAACCAAAGGATTGAAGATACTCCAGTGTCTCCCAGTGAGTTTGGGGAATTACCTTGCCTTCGGCGTAACCCAGCATATAGATATAGATGTCTAGGGGGCGTTTAGCTGTGATACGTGGGTCAAGTTGGCGCACTGATCCAGCGGCAGCATTTCTTGGGTTGGCAAATAAGGGTAACCCATTCTCGGCACGCTCTCGATTCAGTCTGTTAAAGCCGTCCTTTGGCAGAAAGACCTCACCTCGCACTTCAAATCGCGGTGGCGCGTCCCCAGACACTGACAGTGGAATGCTTCTTATGGTCTTCAGGTTTTGGGTAATATCTTCTCCACGGGAGCCATCACCCCGAGTGGCTCCGGTAGTAAGTTGACCGTTAACATACGTGAGAGCCACTGCCAGCCCATCAATCTTATGCTCGCAGACAAAATTAAATTGCTGTCCGTCAAGAATCTTTGAGATTCGGCTGTACCAAGCCAGTAACTCTTCTTTGGAAAAGGCATTATTTAAAGACAGAAGAGGCAATGAGTGATTAATGACGCCAAAGGCTTTTACTGGGGCAGCGCCAACCCGTTGTGTCGGTGAATCCAGGACCACAAACTGAGGATAGGCTGCCTCCAGTTGCTTTAACTCTCTCATTAGGGCATCATATTCGGCATCACTAATCTCGGGGATATTGAGCACATGGTAAAGATAATTGTGACGATTAATTGAAACCCTTAGTCGCTCTAAACTTTGCTTTACTTTAACTAGATTCACCATATAAAACACCGTGTTTTCCATGTTTAAGTATATCAGATAACTCTTAGTTGATAAAATAGTTCTCAAGGATTATGCTTATCGGGTAGTTTTTAAGGTGAAAAGTGAAATTAATAGTTGGCTTGGGTAACCCGGGACGCTCGTATTTAAATAACCGCCACAATATGGGATTTATCTGTCTGAGGCATTTTGCTCGGCAGGCGGACATACGTCTTGACAAAAAAGTGTCTCTTGCCCGTATCGGCAGCGGTGAAGCCGGCAACAGCAGGGTTGTATTAGCTAAACCCCAGACATTTATGAACTTAAGTGGGCACTCTGTTTGCCGGCTGGTAAAAAAGTTTAATATAAACCTATGCGACCTTATCGTTATTCACGATGATCTTGATCTTCCTGTTGGCAGAGTCAGAATACGCCAGAATATCAGCTCAGGTGGACACAAAGGAGTTAGCTCTGTCATCAATGAACTGGGAAGCCAGAATTTTATCCGTATCCGGGTAGGTATTGGACGATTGGTGCCAGATATCTTTGAAACAAGCGAAATTGACATTGTTAATTATGTGCTCAGTGATTTCACGCTTGAGGAAAAAAAGACTATAAGTCAGGTCATACCCAAAGTGAGCGAAGCCATCTACTGTCTCCTCATCGAGGGGATAACGGCAGCCATGAATAAGTATAATTCGTTATTGTAAGGTTATTTATTGGCCTTACTCATTTTATCGCTCTTTTTCTTAAAAGGAGAATGGGGTTGAGAGGATAGATTTCTGACCGATCACTTTTTGCCAGCCTGTTGGTTTAAATGCTATAATTCCTATATAAATGAGAAATAAAATGGTGTTTATTGCCGTTATTGGTGGTGCTCAAACTTCCGAGCGAGAACTGAGACTGGCTGAAGAAGTAGGTCATGAGTTAGCCAAAAGAGGGGCTGTTTTAGTTTGTGGTGGGTTAGGTGGGGTTATGGAGGCCGCTTGTCGTGGTGCTGCCTCCGAGGGTGGAGTGACTATTGGCATTTTGCCCGGAGAAAGCCGCTCTTCAGCCAACAAATATGTCCAGTTCCCCATTGTTACCGGTATTGGCTATGCCAGGAATATAGTTGTAGTGAAATCTGCTCATGCAGTGATTGCCGTTGATGGCAGCTATGGCACCCTCTCTGAGATAGGCCACGCTCTGCAAAGTGGTATCCCTGTCATTGGTCTGGGCACCTGGGCACTTCTAAGGAACGAAAACCTGGATAAATCAATTATCCTTGCCCAAACCCCTGTTGAGGCGGTAGAAAAAGCCCTTGAGTTAGCCAAAGACTAGTAGTTAAACCAATCAAAGTAGCAATAAAATGCCAACTATTAAGTATGCTAAAGCTCGAGAAATCTTGGATTCAAGAGGCAATCCGACACTCGAGGTTGAGGTAGAACTATCCAATGGTATTAAGAGTTGGGCGGCGGTGCCTTCAGGTGCCAGTACTGGTAAACATGAAGCAGTAGAACTCAGAGACGGGGATGCTTCTCGGTATAATGGATTGGGAGTCCTTAAGGCAGTAGCCAATGTTGATGAAGCTATCGCCTCAGATATAATCGGTATAGAGATTACTGAGCAAGAGGCCATAGACAAAAGGTTAATAAAACTTGACGGCACCGACAATAAATCACACCTAGGAGCCAATGCCATTTTGGGAATATCGTTAGCAGTGGCTCATGCCGCCGCTAAGTCACTTCGTATACCACTGTATCATTACCTAGGTCGAAAAGATACCTATAGATTACCGGTGCCCATGCTCAATATTTTAAACGGTGGTAAGCATGCCGCAAATGTAACAGACTTTCAGGAGTTTATGGTGGTGCCTGCTGGGGCGAGAAACTTTTCTCATGCTCTCCAGATGGCTACTGAGATTTACCACAGTTTAAAAGCAGTACTTTGCAGCAAAGGACTAAACACCAATGTTGGTGATGAAGGTGGATTTGCCCCGACTCTCAGCTCAAATAGAGAGGCAATAGAGATGGTTTTACTGGCAATTGAGACAGCTGGCTACCAGTCGGGTAAAGACTGCTTTATTGCCTTGGATTCGGCAGCTTCAGAATTTTACCAGAACGGTCACTATATTCTATCCCGAGAAGGGGTGTCATTTAACCAAGAGGCAATGGTTGATTATTATGTCAAGTTAGTCTCAGATTACCCCATTATCAGTATTGAAGACGGAATGGCTGAGGATGATTGGGACGGCTGGCAGCTCCTCAATCAAAAACTGAATGGTAAAGTTCAACTTGTTGGTGATGACCTTTATGCCACCAATACAGAGCGCTTAAAGCGAGGCATCAGTTTGAAAGCGTCTAATTCTATTCTTATCAAACCCAACCAGATCGGTACCCTTACTGAGACGCTTGTCTCGATTCAGATGGCGTATGAGGCTGGTTGGACAGTAATAGTAAGCCACCGCTCCGGCGAGACTGAAGATACTACTATAGCTGATTTGGCGGTTGGTCTGAATTGTGGTTTGATTAAAACTGGCGCCCCCTGTCGTTCCGAGCGCACCGCCAAGTATAATCGTCTCCTCAAAATAGAAAAGAGACTGGGAGATATGGCTGGCTTTGCCGAAATTAAGCCTTCTACAACTTAAAGCTGTACTCAGATGAAAGAATCAAGGATAGCGGGGAAGATCCCCCGACAGATTACTAAATGGGCTTGTCATAAGTTGGAGTGCTTTAACGACTACATTGAGGCTTATACCAAAATACTAGGAAGCAGCGATTGTTGTTACCTTGAGCTATTTGCCGGTTGTGGCAGCTGCACCTGTAAAGGAACTGATTGCCTTGTTGATGGCTCTGAACTGCGAGCATCGAAAACCAGATTCAGTCAATGTGTATTTGTGGTGAAGGACAATCAAGATGCAGAGAATCTGAAACGTCTGGTGGCACCATTTGGTACTAAGAATGCTATAATAATCGGTAACTTAATCAATGACAATGTTATGCGCCAGGCATTTGATTTTGTTCCTCGTTCGAAGGCTAGTTTTGCCTTTATTAACCCACCCGGATACCGGATGCTACGCTGGTCAAGCATAAAAAAGCTTGCCATGCATGGCAGTGACTGGAAAGGTCATAAGATAGAATTGCTAATAATCCTGCCTTTGGAAATGGCTCTGCTGCGGAACTTGGCACGTCCGGAATGCGAAGCCTCTATAAACCGACTTTTCGGTAATCAGAAGTGGCAGCTCATTCGACAAGAAAGGTTGAGTGGCAAAATAGAAGCTGATGAAGTCAGAAAGAAGCTGGTGGTGCTGTTTAAGGCAGGCTTGAAAAGCTTGGGCTATAGGTATATTAAGGATTTCAAGCCGGCTCGCTTTACCAATCCGCCCTACTATCACCTCATTTGGGCTAGCGATATGGCTAGTAGAGCCAAGATGCTTGGCACTGCCTGGAGTAAGGAAAGATATTTGCCATGCGAACTGTTTCATAGTTCGAAAGGACAATTTTGAGGAAAATCGACATTACCACCACTGCCCTAGCTGATGTGTTACTGGTCATTGGCTATCAGTCGGTTGATCTAAATAATGCCTCCCATTCAAGCTGTAAAGGAGAAAAGTGAACACTGATAAATATGCTGGGCGAAGATTTGATATCCAGGTTGAAGGGGCTATTGATGTTGATGTGCTTGAGGCTATACCTTTTCGCTATCCTAGATCGGCAACCGAAGTACTTTATGAGACAGAAGAATTTACCTGTGTTTGCCCATGGACTGGGTTGCCTGATTTTGCTCACCTTATCATCCGTTATGTCCCCGACTGCTCTCTAGTGGAACTCAAATCTTTGAAGTATTACCTCACTTCCTATCGGAACGTAGGTATATTGCAGGAACATGTGGTGAACCGTATACTTCAAGATTTAGTCGAGCTAGTAAAACCAACCTCAATGATGGTGGAAGCCGAGTACAAGGAAAGAGGTAGTCTTAAAAGTAAGGTCATGGCTAAATATGGCAAAGATATTTCTCACCCAGACAAATAAGCCAAACTGTCAGTCGCAGCTAGTCTCCCTTCGTACTTAAAGGGAAACGATGAGAAGCTTATCAAGGCAAGTGTACGGCTTAAACAATTGATTAAGGAGGTATGAAATGATAACTAGAATTGGAATTAACGGCTTTGGCCGTATTGGTAGATTAACTTTAAGGGCAATCAATCAATACCATGATGGCGAACTTGAAGTGATGGCTATTAATGACCTCGCTGATGCTAGAACTAATGCTCACTTACTTAAATGGGACTCAAGCTACGGAGTGTATCCGGGGATAATTAAAGTTGTTGATGATATAATTAACGTTGACGGTAAAGAAATCAAAGTACTATCGGAGCGTGACCCAGGCAGCATCCCATGGCGAGACTATGGCGTAGATATAGTAATAGAGTCAACAGGGCGGTTCAATGATGCCACCAAGGCGGCCGCCCACAGGCATAGTGGTGCTAAAAAGGTGCTCATCTCAGCTCCGGCAAAAAATGAGGATATCACCATTGTACTTGGTGTCAATGAAGATTGTTATCAGCCGGATAGGCATCACATCATATCCAATGCCTCTTGTACTACCAATGGTCTTGCTCCTCTCGCCAAGGTACTGCATCAGAGTTTTGGTTTAAAAAGAGGGCTAATTACTACCATCCATGCTTACACCAATGACCAGAAACTCCAGGACATGTTTCATAGTGACCTACGCCGAGCGCGAGCTGCAGCTATCAATATGATACCGACTACTACTGGTGCCGCCTATGCCGTGAGTCGAGTTATGCCCGAACTTAAAGGCAAACTTCATGGCCTAGCCTTCAGGGTGCCCTTGATTACTGTCTCTGTTATAGACTTGGTCTGCGAGCTTGGTAAGAAAGTTACCGCCGAAGAGGTTAACCAGGCGCTTTATGCAGCCGCTGAAGGGCCGTTGGCTGGAATCTTGGAGTACTGCCAGGAACCACTGGTTAGTTCGGATTTTAAGAGTAATTCTGCAAGCTCTATTATTGATGCACTCAGTACTATGGTTATCGGCGATAATATGGTCAAGGTGCTTGCTTGGTATGATAATGAGTGGGGCTATTGCTGTCGTTTGGCTGACATGGCTACCTATATTGCCAGTAAAGGATTGTAAATTGTCTTTAAGGAACAATCTTTACCTGTGATTTTTGGTGTATTGACATTATTCGGCAAGTGTGGTTAAAATAGCACAGCTGTGTAATATGCAATACGGAGGCAATAAATGAAGTTAGTAGTTATCGGCCTTGGCCAGTGTGGCAGCCGAGTTGCTGATGAATTTGCTCGACTCAATCAAAGGGCTCGTTCTCAACGTCGCATCGAGATATGTCCCGGCGTCTTTGCCGTTAACACAGACGCTGCTGACTTGAGTGGGCTGGCCACTATAAAGGCTGATTACCAGCATAGAATACTTATTGGCGGCAGAAAGACTGGCGGGCACGGTGTTGGTAAGATAAACGAATTGGGTGCCGAGGTAGCTAGAGATGATGTTGACAAGGTTGTCGATGCTTTAAGGTCGGCTAAGCGGTTTTACGAGACCGATGGCTTCTTGCTTGTCGCTAGTGGTGCCGGTGGTACCGGCTCCGGTTCAATACCAATAATAGTCCAACATATAAAGAAGCGCTATCCTGATAAACCGGTATATGCCTTGGTTATTCTCCCCTTTGAGCACGAAGAAGAAACTGAGGAACGAACCATCCATAATACGGCTGTTTGTCTCAAGTCCGTTGACTCGGTAGCTGATGCGGTAATCCTTGCCGATAATCAGAGGTATGTTAGAAAAGATTTTTCATTAAAGGACAACCTGGCCAAAATTAATGCTCTAATAGTTGAGCCGTTCTATGATTTTCTGTGCGCTGGAGAAGAAAAGAAGGCCAAATACATTGGCGCCAAGACACTTGATGCCGGAGACATAATCCAGACTCTGCTTGGTTGGACAACCATAGGCTTTGGTAAGACACAGTTAAAGTTAATTAAGTTTCCCTTTGAGAGCACTCTTAACTTCAGAGCCAAGGGTATCGAAACCGATAAGGGCATTCAGGCAATGGATGAAGCTATAAGCGAGCTATCGATCAGATGCAACCCCAAGGATGCCGGCAGGGCTCTATATCTCATCTCAGCACCAGCCAACGAAATGAACATGAACATGGTTAAGGATCTCGGTGATTGGTTAAGAGAACTGGCCCCTAACGCCATAATAAGAAATGGCGATTATCCGAGGGAAAGGGGCTCTATGGATATAACAATAATATTGTCTGAACTAAGTGACGTAGCAAAAGTTAGAAAATACTATACTCGTTCAACAGACCTTATACCGATAATGAAACAAAGACAAAAAGAAGTAATGACCAAGCTTCGAGGAATTGAAGAGGCCGCCGAAGATATACCATCACTATTATAACTAGCCAATGCAGTCTGCTTTAAGAAATCCTATCATCTTATCTGTTTATCCTCCTTTCTTCAAAGGGATGGGGGGTATTTATTTTGAAAGGATATTTGCTCTCTCTAATTCCATTATAGATCGTACCTAAGCTCTCCATTTATTTTGCTCAGTGTAGCCTTTGTAGCAACCTCATTTGATCTTACCGTAATCAGGGCACCATCCTCCATCGAATTTCTTTTAAAGCTTATCAATGTAGTAATCTTTTTATCTGAGGCTGCTTCATCGCTGTCATCACAAAAGTTAATTTTACCTCCTCGTCCTCATTGGTGGCACCGATATTTTCTACCTCTATCTTGGCAGTCAGCAGGGAATCGCCAAACTGAACCACCGTCTCTATCTCAGTCATGAGCCATCCAACTTTGGTACTGAGTATATGTACTCACCTCCAATCATATCACAGTGTTAAAAGGCGCAATAGCTATTACTATCTCCTTATTATATGAAATGAAAAACTTCGTCTTTTGTCAGGTTTATCGCTTTAGACACATTAATTGGATAAAGTTGATGTCTATTTATTAACAATTATCCTCCCAAATTAGAAAATAGGCATTATCTGTTCCGCAAACCACTTTGGAAATAGAACAATATGGAGTATAATAGAAGCCAAGAAGATGGTATTTCAAGTATTTTATCGCAAGTGGCGTCCACAAACTTTGGCTGAGATAGTAGGCCAAGATCATGTTACTCGCACACTATTAAATGCAATGAGTAGCGATCGTATCTCCCATGCCTATCTTTTCTGTGGGCCAAAAGGCACCGGCAAGACCAGCACCGGTCGCATTCTGGCCAAGGCAGTGAATTGCCTTACAAATGGCAATGGTGAGCCATGTAATACTTGCCCCATGTGCCAAGCAATCACTGAGGGTAGGGCACTGGATGTGATTGAGATTGATGCTGCTTCGAACACCGGCGTGGACGATATTAGAGCCCTTCGAGAAAAGGTCAATTACATACCCAATCAGGCTCAGTATAAGGTTTACATCATAGATGAAGTCCACATGCTGAGCACCAGCGCTTCTAATGCACTGCTCAAGACGCTTGAGGAACCCCCGTCTTATGTCATCTTTATTCTGGCTACTACAGAAGCCCACAAAATACTGCCCACTATTATCTCTAGGTGCCAGCGTTTTGATTTCCGGCGCCTTGGCCAAAAAGATATAATACTAAAACTAAACCGTATTTCTTCTAGTGAAGGCATAAAAATAGATCCGGAGGCGCTGCGGCTTATCTCAAGAAGTGCTACCGGCAGCTTGCGAGATGGCGAAAACCTGCTGGAGCAACTTTATACCTATTATGGTTCCGATATTAGCTTTAGTCAGGTTCAGGATGTCCTGGGCATTACTGGAGATAAGCGGGTCAAAGAACTATTGGGACATATTGTAAATAATGATGTCACCGCTGGAATGAAAATTATAAATGTAGTAAATAATGAGGGTTTTGACTTGAAGCAATTCAACTATGAACTGGTTAACTACCTCAGGGGACTGCTCCTGGTAAAGACCGGCGGGGATAAAGATTTGGATTTTGCTAAAGAGGAACTTGCCGAACTAAAGGACCTAGCCTCCAAAGTCTCCCTTGAGCGAATTTTAAAGGCTCTCAAGCTTTTCAGCCAACTTGAGCTGGGCCTTGATAATTACTCTTGCCTGCCTCTGGAGCTGGCTTTGGTTGACTGTACCATTACCGAAACTGGGAGATGGGAAACGTCAGCTATTCAGGCTGAGGATAA
Source organism: uncultured Dehalococcoidales bacterium (assembly GCA_913046255.1). Classification (GTDB taxonomy): domain Bacteria; phylum Chloroflexota; class Dehalococcoidia; order Dehalococcoidales; family ARS1013; genus ARS1013. The sequence continues at coordinate 1,636 of CAJWSH010000014.1, read as the reverse complement.
ATTTGCTAAGCCCAAAGCGGTGATTACTCCTTCGCTACTCACCTCGACTCAATCTTCTAAGAGGCCAATAGTGAAGCCCGATCCTGCTAATCTTACTCCAGAAACAGTAGAAATGCCTGCCACTCCATTACCAGAGCCTGGCAGTGAACTGGAACACCTACAATCAAACTGGAGACAGGTTATTGAACAGGCTCCGGCAAATATCAAACGGACACCGGCTATTGCTATCTTAAGGAGCGCCGGCGTTAAACCAATCGCTTTTAAAGACGATATTATAACCCTGACATTTAGATATTCCTATCATAAGGAGAAAATAGATGAACTGGAAAACAAACGAGTAGTTGCCGAGGTTATTAGTATATTTCTGGGACGCCCCTGCCAGGTACGCTGTGTCTACGAACCGGAAGAAAATCACTTGGTACGGGAAGCCCAAAAAATGGGAGCCCAAATTATCAGCATGGAGGAGAAATGAACCTTTCAATGGTAAGTAAAGCGCTAGAACTTAAATCACAGCTGGACAAGGCTCAAAAAGAGCTGGCCAAAATGACTGTTGAGGCTCAATCAGGGAAAGGCACTGTCAGGGTCACCGCCAGTGGTCAACAAAAAATATTATCCATTACTATATCACCCGAGGTGATAGATCCCACTAGAGCCGGTCATTTGGAGACACTGGTACTAAAAACAGTAAGCGAAGCGCTGGATCAATCAAGGAAACTGGCCGCCAAGCATCTGGAGAAGCTAACCGGAGGCATTAAAATCCCAGGGCTAACTTAAAAATTAAGGAGAATTATAATTGGATAGGATCCCCCAAGCCGGAGCTGACTCAATAAATAAACTTATCTCAGAGCTTTCAGGATTGCCTGGCATCGGTCCCAAAAGTGCTCAGCGGCTTACTTATTATCTGCTCCGTGTCCCTGATGAGCAGGCTGGCGTGCTGGCTGAAGCAATATTGTCTATCAAAACCAAGACTAAACTATGTTCTGGCTGCTTTAATATTACTGATTCTGAACTATGCCCCATCTGCCACAGCAGCGAGCGAGATCAGACTAAGATTTGCGTCGTGGAACAGCCCCAGGATATCTTGGCTTTGGAACATGTCGGGATTTATAAAGGCCTATACCATGTGCTCCACGGCGCTATTTCGCCTACCGATGGAGTGGGTATTAGTGACATTAGGATTGAAGAGTTTATGGAACGGCTGAAAAGCGGTCAAGTTAATGAAGTTGTTATAGCCACCAATACTACTCTTGAGGGAGAACAGACTGCTATGTATCTTAAGCGCCTCATTCCTCCGGCGGGCATCAAAGTCACCCGCTTGGCGAGGGGGCTCCCCTTTGGTACTGAGCTGGAATATGCTGACGACGTTACCTTATCCCGTGCCATTGAGGGCAGGCAGGAGTTTTAAGAACTACTTCAATGAACTCTGAGTTTGTTAATATGGCCGTTGGACGAACTTGCTTCTCTTAAAAGGGGTAGTTTGAATGGGCTATCTCTTCTTTTAACCACTCTAATCCCATCCATGAAAAGAAAAGATGATAAAGGAAGAAAGGTTTAATTCAGTTTTTCTCAAACATCTAATATCATTTGACAATAATAATATCCTTCTATACAATTATTCCAGCGCTTAAGGTCTCTG
>CAJWSH010000013.1 GCA_913046255.1 uncultured Dehalococcoidales bacterium | reverse complement strand
GATATTCAAGGCGGAGGTTTTCATCAACCTCGATATCTTCATTGATATAAAAGGGTGGCGTCTTGGACTGATTAAGTATTTGGACGCTATCGGCAATAATCTCGACATCACCGGTAGCCAGCTTAGGATTCTTAGTCCCCTGGGGACGCAGGGCAATCTTGCCACTTACCCGGATAACATATTCATTGCGTATCTGGTTGGCAATCTCGTGGTATTTCTCTGACTTATCCGGATTAAACACCACCTGAACTATACCCTCGCTATCTCGCAGGTCAATGAATATCAGCCCACCATGATCGCGGCGACGATGAACCCAACCAGCCAATGCTACCTTAGTGCCAACACTATTCTTGTCTGGTTTATTACAACTATGGCTCTTGAGCAAAATCACCCCCTAGATTATTTGGCAGTAGCTATGATTATAGCCTATGAGCCATGTATTCTTCAAATCGTATCTTTCTGGTGCTTATCTTTGATGGAGCCTTTATTAAATGGCCTGTTAAGCAGGCTACAGTTGTTGCTTCTCGAAGTCAGCTATGATGCTTTTATTCCTTGTCATGGCATACTCTATCCCATGGTTATTTTTCAGCCTGTATGGTACACAACAACAAGAACAACAGTTACATATGGCGTAGAATAACCCCTGGCACTGCATCACGGTGTGCATCATCCCTCCACCGTGACACTGCTGCATAACTTCTTTGGCCTTCTTTTTGGAAACCTGATGAAACCCTTTATTCTTTACCTTATAGTATAATTCTCTGCCGGCGCCAACGACTATCTCGGTCATAATGGGACGATTGCAATTGTGAAATGCCTGGCGGCAGCCGCAGGGGCCCAAGGCTACACTATTTGAGATATCAATTAGCTGCTCTGCCTCCTCTAGGGTAAGAAAATAGCCACCATGTCCAGTTCTACCATAGTTATTGGCAATCCATCGCACCAGCCTCCCCAGTAGCGGGATATGGGTTAATTGGGCCAGGAAAATATAAATCCTGAGAAATTTGCGCCGGTATCGTCCATAGAATGGCAATGTGTGATGCATGTTATCCTACTTTGTTCAACCAGATTTGAGGATCGAAAACCGGGCAGGGACTTATGACTTGACGGCTCATTCAATCCTAGATTATTCCGTTTGATTGTTATTGTCTGCGATCTATGGTTTTAGTAATCGCTATGTGATACAATATGGTATTGATAACAATTTAATATACTTTACTTGGCAAAAATATACTATCTAGATTATACCAGAGTTAAAGACTTTTATGAAGATTGCTATTAGCGGCAAGGGTGGTGTAGGAAAAACACTGCTAGCATCGCTCCTTGCTCAGACATTTAATAAATCCGGCTATCGTGTCATAGCTATAGATGCCGATCCTGATGCCAATCTGGCCGTCACTCTCGGTCTTCCCGACGCCGGAAAAGTGACCCCTATATCTGAAATGAAAGAGCTTATAGAAGAAAGGACGGAAACCCAGTCTGGTAAGAGGAACCCTTACTTTAAATTAAATCCCAGGGTTGATGATATACCAAACAGATATTCACTAAAGCATAATGGGATTAGACTTCTGGTTATGGGACCCCTTAAAAAGGGAGGTAGTGGCTGCTATTGCCCAGAAAATGCACTTCTGGTTGCCCTATTGGCCCACCTGCTTGTAGCTAGGGATGAAGTGGTTGTGTTGGATATGGCGGCTGGTATAGAGCATCTAGGCCGTGGCACAGCCAGAGCAGTAGATAAGCTAATTGTGGTAGTGGAACCAGGCAGGAATAGTTTGGAAACAGCCCATAGAATTGCCAGACTGGCCAAAGACATCGGCCTTGAGAATATTGCTGTGGTTGGAAACAAGGTTCATAACCAAAGAGAGAGGGAATTTATAACTTCTGGTCTTACTGGCTTTGAACTTCTGGGCTTTATCCCTTATGACCAGACGATGATGGATGCTGATATTAGCGGTAAATCCTTTGTCAATGCCAGTCCCAGCATTACTTCAGCAGTTAACGGCATCTATCAAAAACTGATGATTGCTGTTAAGACATAGAGTGGTAAAATAATCTGAAGTCAAGTCTACTCATTGATAAAACAGGCTAAAGTTCAGGCAAAGATAAAACGGCAAGAAAGGAGACAATCAAGAATGACAAAATTCGATATCACCTCACTGGATCCTACCAAGCTTAAAGACTGGCAAGTTGCCGAAGAAGCCGAAAAACACATGAAAACCGTTCAGCAGCTAGCTGATGAATGGGGTATTTTAGGGGATGAGCTTTTGCCTTATGGGCACTATTTGGGGAAGGTTGACTTTGCGGCTGTTTTAAAGCGCTTAAAAGACAGGCCCAATGCTAAATATATTGATGTCACCGCCATAACTCCTACCCCACTGGGTGAGGGTAAAAGCACCACCGCTATGGGTTTAGTTCCAGGACTCGCTAAAAGAGGCAAGAATGTATCCGGCGCTATTCGCCAGCCCTCAGGAGGTCCTACTTTTAATATAAAAGGCAGTGCTGCTGGTGGCGGTCTCTCTCAGTGTATTCCTCTTACTCCATTCTCGCTGGGGCTGACCGGTGATATAGATAATGTAACCAATGCCCATAATCTAGCTATGGTAGCACTTACTTCACGCCTGCAGCATGAATCTATTAATAGCGATGAATTTCTGGCCAAGAGAAATATAAAACGGCTTAACATTGACCCCAGAAATATTGAGATGAAGTGGGTTATGGATTTTTGTGCTCAAGCTCTCAGGGAGATTATTATCGGTATCGGTGGCAAGATGGACGGCTTTATGATGCGCTCTGGCTTTGCCATATCGGTAAGCTCAGAGGTTATGGCTATATTTGCTGTGTTTACTAGTCTCAAAGATTTACGTGAGCGAATGTCGAGAATTATTGTTGCCTATGATAAGCAGGGTAAGCCGGTTACCACCAAAGACTTAGAAGTAGATGGCGCTATGACTGCTTGGATGGTAAAGGCAGCCAATCCAAACCTTCTCCAAAGCTTGGAGGGGCAGCCGGTGCTGGTTCATGCCGGCCCTTTTGCAAATATAGCTGTTGGCCAGTCCTCCATTGTTGCCGACCAAGTGGCACTGAAGCTCTCGGATTACCACGTCACCGAAAGTGGGTTTGGTGCTGATATCGGCTTTGAGAAATTCTGGAACATAAAATGTCGATTAAGTGGCTTAATCCCTAATTGTGCTGTTATTGTGGCTACTGTTAGGGCACTCAAGATGCATGGAGGCGGTCCCAAAGTAGTCCCCGGTAAACCACTGGATGACGCTTATACTGCTGAAGGACTTGATCTGGTAGAAAAGGGGTGCACCAATCTTATTGCTCACATAGAGACGGTGAAAAAGTCAGGTGTAAACCCGGTGGTCTGCGTCAATAGCTTCCACACCGATACCAAGAATGAGATAGCTATAGTTAGAAGAGCAGCTGAGGCAGCTGGTGCCAGAGTGGCTATTTCTGAGCACTGGCTAAAAGGTGGCGCTGGTGCCCTAGAGCTGGCTGACGCTGTAATTGACGCCTGCGAAGACAAAGTTGACTTTAAGTTCCTCTATGAAGAGAATGCCTCCTTGCGCCAGAGGATTGAAACCATTGCCCAGGAAGTCTATGGCGCTGATGGTGTCAGTTACTCTTCTGAAGCCTTGGCTAAAGCAAAGAGATTGGAAGATGATCCGAATACAAAGAACAATGTTACCTGCATGGTAAAGACCCACCTAAGTTTGTCCCATGACCCAAACCTGAAGGGACGCCCCAAGGAATGGATACTACCGATTAACGATATTTTGACCTACAGTGGGGCTGGTTTTAACGTGCCTGTGGCTGGTGGTATAAAACTGATGCCGGGAACTTCGTCCAGCCCGGCTTTCAGGAGGATAGACGTGGACGTAGAAACTGGCAAAGTCAAGGGCTTATTCTAACTCATATCCGGGGTGGCATTAGGAGTAAAAGGATGGCGGCAAATTCGCCGAAGAATAAAATAAGGGTTTACTTTGAATTCGATAACACTGACATTATCGTGGAGCCGGGTGCCAATCTTCGAGAAACAGCCATTGCTGCCGGGGTACATATCAATGCCTCTTGTGGTGGCGATGGCACTTGCGGCACCTGCAAGGTAATGATTAAAAAAGGAGAAGTAGAGACCATTGGGATACCGGCAAGAATCTCTGATGAAGAGTACACCAGAGGTATCAGGCAGGCCTGCCAGAGCCGAATTATCACTGATTTGACTGTTGAGATTCCGGCAGTATCAAGGCTAGAAAAAGCTGTTCTTGCTCGCGAGAAAAAGGCGATAGTAACTGGCATTCAACCACTGGCGGCATTAGTCAAAGACTGGAATTTTGCTCCGCCGATTAATAAGCTATTACTCGAGCTTGAGCCACCGACATTAAAAGATAATATAAGCGACCTGTCCCGAATGCTAAGAGGCTTAAAACAGCGATATGGCCTGACTGGTATCTCGGTGGACTTTACTGTGCTAAAGAAGTTGTCTCGAATACTACGTGATGATAACTGGAAGGTCACTGTTACCACTTTGCAGGATAATGAGCTAGGATTTAGTGTGACAAATATTGAAGCAGGAGATACTAGAGCCAGGCATTATTCTCTGGCTTTTGATATTGGAACTACTGCCATTTGTGGACAGTTACTTGATTTAAATCAGGGCAAAATCTTGGCACAGAGCATAGATTATAATAGACAAATAAGCTACGGGGAAGATGTTATCAGTCGTATCATCTACTCTCAGAAACCGGGTGGTCTAAAAGAGCTCGGACGAGCAGTTGTGGGGACCATAAACGGGTTGCTTAAGGAACTAATAAAACAGGCCGGCGTTGAAGTCAAGGATATTTCCTATATGGTCGTTGCCGCTAATACGGTAATGGTCCAGCTCCTGCTTGGCCTTGACCCTAAATACATCAGGCTGTCTCCTTATGTGCCGACTGTTACTATGGCGACAACGGTAAAGGTAAATTCTCTTAGTATTGAAGTAGAAGAGTATGTTCACCTCTATGTCCTACCATCAGTTGCCAGCTATGTTGGCGGTGACATAGTAGCTGGAATTCTAGGGACAGGTATATATCAACGGGAGATGGTAACGCTGTATATAGATATTGGCACCAATGGCGAGATAGTGATTGGTAATTCTGATCTTATGGTGACCGCTTCCTGTTCAGCCGGCCCCGCCTTTGAAGGTGGCAGTATAAAACAGGGTATGATAGCCACTTCTGGCGCCATTGAGGGCTTTAGCATCGACCCATCAAATTTGGAGCCGGTACTTACCACTATCGGTAAAACTAAACCAAAAGGAATTTGCGGCTCAGGGCTGATAAATATCGTCGCCGGACTCCTCAGAGTCGGGGCTATCAGCCAGAACGGCAAATTCAACACTGACCTGACTACTAGTAGAATCAGACAAGGTGAAGATGGCTACGAGTATGTCTTAGTTTGGGCACCCCAAACCCAAATTGGTACTGATATTGTTTTTACTGAGATAGATATTGACAACCTCGTCCGGGCTAAGGCGGCTATATATGCCGGCTGCCAGACATTAACTAAAAGTCTGGGGGCTAAATGCTCTAATATAGGGCAAGTAATTATTGCCGGCACTTTCGGCAGTAATATTAATATTGAGAACGCTGTCACCATTGGGCTTCTTCCAGATCTTCCCCGAGATAGATTTGTCTTTATCGGCAACGGTTCACTTCTGGGAGCAAGACTAACCTCTTTCTCTACAGATCTGGCTGGTGATGGGCAAAAGATTGCCAAAATGATGACCAACTTTGAACTATCTGAGAATACCGATTTTATGAATAATTATATTGCGGCTCTATTTCTACCGCATACTAATACCGACGAATTTTCGTCAGTAAAAATAAAAGGAGTCTAAAAAGTTGTGCTTTAAAATTGCTGTATCCGGTAAGGGTGGTAACGGGAAAACCTCAATAGCCAGTCTTATTATTCGTTACCTTAAAAAAAATAAGCCGGGGCCAATCCTGGCTGTTGATGCAGATGCCAATGCTAACCTGGGGGAGAGCCTGGGACTTAGCCTGGAAGAGACTATTGGCTCAATAATCGTTTCCTTTAATGACGAGAAGATGAAAATACCCCCCGGACTTACCAAGGGAGCCTATTTGGAGTTCCGGTTGAATGAAGCCATAGTTGAGAGTACTGGCGTGGACCTTATAGCCATGGGCAGGGGTGAAGGCACCGGATGCTATTGCTACCCCAACACGGTGCTTAAGAAGTTTATTGACAGTCTGATGGTAAATTACACCTATATGGTTATGGATAATGAAGCTGGGATGGAGCACCTGTCACGGAGAACCACCGAGGATATTGATGAGCTATTGCTAATCTCTGATCATTCGATAAAGGGTATCCGAACAGTGGCTCGTATCAGAGATTTAGTCTCTGAGCTTAAACTGACGGTAGGGAGACACTCAGTGATAATTAATCGTGCGCCTGAAGTATTGGACCCTAACATCACCAGGGAACTGGCCCAACTAGGACTAAAACCAATAGCCACCATACCTTTTGATGAAGAACTACGCCAGTATGACCTGGAGCAAAAGTCTCTTCTTGAGCTGCCTGACACTTCTAAGGCAGTCCAGGCGATTAACAAACTAATGACCGAGGTTTTTCATCAGAAGTGAGGGAATAAAAAATGACAGCACAGATTATTAGCGGCACCGAAATTGCCAAACAGCTTCGTGATGAGCTAAAGCAGGAAATCGCTGAACTCAAAAAGAAGTATAATCTGGTACCGGGCCTAGCTACTGTTCTAGTAGGTAATGACCCGGCTTCTCAGGTCTATATTGGCTCAAAGGTGAAAACATGTGAGGCACTGGGTATCTACTCAGAGAGAAACGACCTGTCGGCTGAAATCAGTGAGGAGGAATTACTGGCTCTCATTGACCGTCTAATCAAAGATCCTAAGATTCACGGTATCTTAGTGCAGCTGCCTTTGCCCAAGCATATCAACGAGACCAACATTACTCTGGCTGTTGATCCCAAAAAGGATGTTGACGGTTTTCATCCAGTAAATGTGGGTAAACTGATGATTGGCGAACCAGATTATCTGCCCTGTACTCCACACGGCATTCAGGAGCTGCTTATCAGGTCAGGGGTCAAGATTAGCGGAGCCGAAGTTGTTATTGTTGGCCGGAGCAATATCGTGGGTAAACCTTTAGCCAATATCCTCCTACAAAAAAAGGCCGGAGCTAATGCCACCGTTACTGTGTGTCATACCGGAAGTAGCGACATTGCTTTTCATACTAGGAGGGCTGATATATTAATTGTCGCTCTAGGCAAACCAAAATTTATCACCGCCGATATGGTTAAAGAGGGGGCGGTGGTGATAGATGTCGGCATTCACCGAATTGGAAAAACAAACGAAGGAAAATCCATCTTATGCGGCGATGTTGACTTTGATGTGGTAAAGGAGAAGGTTAAAGCAATAACACCGGTACCCGGTGGAGTAGGGCCGATGACTATAACTATGCTTATGCTAAATACAGTAAGAGCGGCAAAAATAGCTGCCGGACTAACTTAGAACATGAGGAGATAAAGATAAATGAAACATGAAATTAGTAAAAAAGGTACCCCCGGCTTGGAAAAGGTAGAGGTGCTGGGAGCCACCTTTGAAGAAGGTAAACCCGAAGGAGAAGATGCCGGCAAATGGCGATATAAACTGAGAAGTAGAGACGAAAAACTAAAATATCTTGAGTCTGGTGAGCGATACTGGTATGGTAAAGAGTGGTTCGGCAGTGAAAAAAGAAAGAACCCGGCATAAGTCAGGAGGTAAAAATGGCATTTGAGCTTCCCAAACTATCGTACAATGGTCAAATCAGAGAAATAACACTGGGTACAGGGGGCAAAGCAGTGACTGTAGGTGGTGAGACGGCTTACCCTTTCCATCTCTTTGAAGGCGAGATGCCACATCTACCCAAGATAGCCATGGAGGTTTATGATACGCCGCCCGATGACTGGGCCGAAGCTGCTCTGGAACCATTTAAGGGGGCAACCGATGATCCGGTTGCCTGGGCAAAAAAGTGTATTGACGACTATGGGGCAGAAATGATATATCTTCAACTGGAAAGCACCGACCCCAATGGGCTTGACCGCAACGCTTCTGAAGCTGCTGAAATTGCCAAAAAGGTAGCTGATGCTATCAGTGTCCCTCTGATCGTCTGGGGAACAGCCAATCATAATAAAGATACTGAGGTCTTGAGAGAAGTATGCGAAGCTTGCCAAGGGAAGAACCTGATAATAGGACCGGTTGAGGAAGGGGATTACAAAAAGATAGCGGCTGCTGCAATTGGTTATCAGCATACGATAGCTGCTTCAACTCCCATAGACATAAATCTGGCCAAGCAGCTTAATATTTTGATGGGCAACCTTGGCGTTGCTGATGAGCGGCTCTTGGTAGACCCTACTACTAGTGGAATAGGCTACGGCATTGAATACTGTTACTCAGTAATGGAGAGGATACGAGTAGCCGCCTTAACCCAACAAGATGAAAAACTCCAGTTGCCTATCATCTGCAATATAGCCAGAGAAACTTGGAAGGCCAAAGAGGTAAAAATATCAACCGAAGATGACCCTAAGCTCGGGGATGCCAAAAAGCGTGGTATCTTGATGGAGGCTATGTCAGCTATGGTCTTGCTTTTGGCTGGAGCAGATATATTGGTTATGAGACACCCCGAGGCAATAGAGCTGATTAGGGAGATGATGCTTGAGTTAGTAGCTTCGTAAAATAATCAGAGATTAAAACCGCTGATGACTGCCTTGACAGAATGGGGAGTTTATGATATTAATAGTAATAGTTACTAATACTGATTTAAATTAACCTTATTTCGGTTTGTGTTATGATTAGGAAATCAAAACAGAAAGAGGCTATCTTTAAGGTACTAAAGGGAGCAACCTCCCATCCTACCGCAGAGTGGGTCTATGAACAGGTGAGGCAGGAAATACCCAATATCAGCCTGGGGACAGTCTATCGTGGCCTTAAATTGTTAAAACGGAATGGAGAGATATTAGAACTAGGTTTTGCTGGCACTCAAAGCCGGTTTGATGGCAAGGCTGAGAACCACTATCATTTCCGGTGTCTTAAATGCAACCATATTTTTGATGTCGAAGGGCCAGTAGATAAGAAGATTAACGAGCGACTAGCTCAAAAAATAGGCTTTACCGTCTTTGAACACCGCTTGGAGTTTCATGGGTTATGTAAAGATTGCCAGCCCTGAAATTCCCTTAAAATACGATAAAATGGTTTTGTAAACACAAAAGCAGACTCAAATAAAAGGAGGTAAACTATGACGGAACTAGTCAATGAAAACAAATTGGGTATCGCTAAAGGCAGTGTGGTAGAAGAAGCAGTGGTGGCTAATTTTGAAGGCGAAACAGCTGAGATCGGTCTCTACTTAGCTATGGCGAGACAAGCTCAAAGGGAGGGTTATCCCGAAATAGCTGGTGTGCTCGAGGCTATTGCCTGGGATGAAGCTGGACATGCTGCTCGCTATGCCGAACTTGGTGGCATGATATCGGGGAGCACTAAAGAAAACCTGGAAAAGATGCTTGCCGGTGAAACGGGAGCTAATAAAGGCAAACGCCAGGCGGCCATTATGGCTAAAGAAGCCGGGATAGATGAGCCTCATGATCTTTTTGATGAGACTTCTAGAGATGAAGCACGTCACGCTAGAGCCCTTGAAGGACTCTTAAGGCGGTATTTTGGGTAATGATTCTCAGGCTAAGCGTTCAAGTTATAGCCAACACAGCATGTACGCTTTAGGTTAACACTTTAGTAGTTAAGCGAGCTACCCTTAAAAGATAGTTTAAAGTGGTGTAGTCCACTAGGTGCTATAGGTTACGTTTGGGATCAAGCAAAGTGGTGAAAACGTGGGAAAGGAGAGTGTTAAATGGTGGAAAAAGAGATAAAAAAGAGTATTGATAGTGCCACTATCGATATGCTAGAAAAAGCCTCAAGCGATGGGGTTAGCACCGCCTTTAGTCGGGCAGCAGCAATGAAGCCGTGTCCTATAGGTGCTGAGGGTAGCTGCTGCAGTAATTGTGCTATGGGGCCTTGCCGGGTTCCCTTGCCTAGAGGCAGGGAAGAGACCCTGGAGGACAAACAAAAGAGAAAAGGTGTCTGTGGTGTCACTGCTGAGACCATTGCTGCTCGTAACTTTACTCGTATGATAGCCGCAGGGACGGCATCCCATAGTGACCACGGTCGTGAGGTAACCAAGATGTTTTTAGCCGTGGCTAAAGGAGAGGCACCAGGCTACGAAATCAAAGATGAGCAGAAGCTCCTACAGCTAGCCTTGGACTTTGGTATTAAGATTGGTGATCGTAGCAATAACGAAATAGCCGTTGATATTGGCCAAACCCTCTCAGACGAGTTCGGCAAACAGGAAGGGGAGCTTTTGTTTCTTAAAAGGGCACCACTTAAACGCCAGGAACTATGGCGAAAGCAGGGGGTTACCCCACGGGGGATAGATAGAGAAGTGGTTGAAGCAATGCATCGCACCCATATGGGCACTGACCAGGACTATCACAGTCTGCTCCGCCATGGGGTTAGAACTGCCCTAGCTGATGGCTGGGGGGGCAGTATGATTGCCACTGAGTTACAGGATATTCTATTTGGCACCCCGTCACCGGTAGCGAGTGAGATAAATCTCGGCGTACTTAAAAAAGACGAAGTAAATATTATTATTCATGGCCACGAGCCTTATCTTGCCGAAATAATTGCCGTTGTGGCTCAGGATCCGGAGATAATCGACTACGCCAAGTCCAAAGGCGCTAAGGGGATAAATCTAGCCGGTATGTGCTGCACCGCCAACGAAGTATTAATGCGACACGGAGTACCTATAGCTGGTAATTTCCTACAGCAAGAGCTGGCTATCGTTACCGGAGTTCTGGAGGCCGTAGTGGTTGATGTCCAGTGTATTATGCAGGGACTGGCTGATATTGCCAACTGTTATCACACCAAGGTCATTACAACTGATCGCAGAGCCCATATGCAGGGAGCTACTCATATGGAGTTTGACGAGCACAAGGGCGCCCAATCAGCCAAAGCCATACTTTGTGCCGCCATTGATAATTTCCCTAATAGAGGCACAAATGTTCGTATTCCCAAGGAGAAAACCGACCTCATCGCCGGCTTCAGCCATGAGACCATTAACTATTTACTTGGCGGAATGTTTCGCGCTTCCTACCGGCCGCTTAACGACAACATAATTAACGGGCGAATAAGGGGGGTAGCCGGTGTTGTTGGCTGCAACAATCCCCGGGTCACCCATGATATGCAGTTGGATATGGTCAAAGAACTTATCAAGAACGATGTGTTAGTCTTGCAAACCGGTTGTATGGCTATGGCTAGTGCCAAAGCCGGGTTGATGGTTCCAGAAGCAGCGGCTAAATATGCCGGTGCGGGTTTAGCCTCAGTATGTGAAGCGGTTGGTATCCCACCGGTACTGCATGTGGGCGCCTGCATTGATAACTCTCGCCTCCTGATGGCGGCAACAGCCATGGTTAAAGACGGCGGCTTGGGTGACGACTTAAGTGACCTACCAGTAGTCGGCGCCGCCCCCGAATGGATGAGCGAGAAGGCGCTTGCTATCGGCCAGTACTTTGTTGCCTCCGGAGTATTTACCGTATTCGGCGTTAACTGGCCGACTATAGGCAGTAAAGAAGTAACCAAATATCTATTTGAGGACTTTGAAGAAATGTACGGTGGCACCTGGGCTTTTGAACCAGACCCGATTAAGGCAGCTCATCTTATGATTGCCCAAATTGATAAAAAACGCAAGGCTCTAGGTATTGACAAGACTAGAGAAAGAATACTCTATGATATGGAAATGAGACGGGAACTGGAAGCGGTCTAATAATCCAAGGTACAAAGAACTAAATGGTGGTTAAAAATGTCTAAAATCATCGCATCAGCAGCTATTAGAGGAGCTCACAAGATTGTAGCCCGAGCCGAAAAGAAATGGCAAGAGGCAATGGAGAAGTGGCAACCGAATGAAGCGGTAGGTTTTCCCAATACCACATATTACCTGCCAATAATTTATGGTATTTTGGGTATCAAGGTTGAAAAATTGGCTGATATGGAGTCGGTACTCGCACGATGTAAGTCTCTCCTGCCGCCAATGGTTAAGGCAACACACCCCCTTCCCTACTTGGCACCAGCCCTTGATGCCGGCATGGCAACCTTCTTTGCCGAGGAAATTATTGAAGCTATAAGGTATCTGGAAGAGCCTGATTTTTATACCAAACAAGAAGACCCTATCAATAGTAACATCTGGTTGGGTGCCGCCGATGATATAATCCTCAGAAAAAGGGGTATTGAATTTGTTGATGGCACTGCCCCTGGTTTTGCTGCCATACTCGGTGCCGCACCGACTAATGAAATAGCTGTCAAAATCGCTCACGAACTCCAACAGAAGAACCTTTATGTCTTTATGTCAGCTTCTCATGACGGCAAAAAGTTCTCCGAGCAGCTTGTAGAGTCTGGAGTGCAGATTGGCTGGCCGACTCGTCTTATATCCTTTGGGCCGGATGTTTCAGCCACTGTCTTCGCTATGGGTTTTGCCACTAGAGTAGCCCTTTCCTTTGGTGGTGTTTCGCCCGGCGATTTTAGGAAGGTACTCATTTATAACAAAGACCGCACCTTTGCCTTTGCCATGCCACTGGGTTATGTTACCGATGAGTGGTATGCCAATGCCGCTGGGGCTATTAATTGGGGTTTCCCCACCATCGCCGATACCCCTATTCCAGAAGTCCTGCCTACCGGAATTACTACCTATGAGCATGTTGTTTCCAATGTTCCTCATGACAAAATAGTGGCTAGAGCGATAGAGGTAAGAGGGCTAAAGGTTTCTGTCGCTGAAGTACCGATACCGGTAGCCTATGGACCTGCTTTTGAAGGCGAGAGGGTTAGGCGTGACGATGTTTACCTGGAGTTTGGTGGCGGCAAAACGCAGATGGTTGAGTGGGTTTCCTCCAAACGAATGGATGAAGTGGAGGATGGTAAGATTGAGGTCATCGGTCCCGAGATAATCGATGTCCCGGCTGGTTCTAAACTGCCTATGGCCATAGCTATTGAAGTTGCCGGCCGAGAGATGCAGGAGGATTATGAACCTATCTTAGAGCGACAGATACACCATTTTATAAACTATGCCCAAGGATTAATGCACATCGGACAAAGGGATATTGCCTGGATACGAATTAGCAAGGCAGCTGTGGATAAGGGTTTTAAACTCCATCACCTAGGTTCTATCATCCATGCCAAACTGCATCAGGATTTTGGTCGGATCTTTGATAAATTACAGATAAAAATTTATACCGAAGCGGATAAGACACAAGAGATAGTAGATAAAGCCAAAGCGATATATGCTATCCGGGATGCCCGTATTGAAGGTATGACCGATGAAGCTACTGACACATTCTACTCGTGTACCCTATGCCAGTCCTTCGCCCCCAGCCATGTTTGCGTCATCAGTCCAGAAAGAACTGGCCTCTGTGGCTCCTATAACTGGATGGACTGCAAGGCGGCTAATGAAATTAATCCTACCGGGCCCAATCAGCCAGTACCCAAAGAAGAGACTATTAATGCCAAGCTTGGTCAGTGGAAAGGGGTAAATGAGTTTGTCTCTAAAGCCTCTCGTGGCACACTGGACCACTACAACTTCTACAGCATCATATATGACCCAATGACTGCCTGCGGCTGTATGGAGTGTATTTCCGCTGTCTTGCCACTGTGTAACGGAATAATGACAGTAAATAGAGAACACACTGGGATGACCCCCTGTGGCATGAAGTTTACTACGCTGGCCGGGACTATCGGTGGTGGTGTAAGTAGCCCCGGCTTTGTTGGTCACAGCAAGTATAATATTAGCCAGAGAAAATTCTTGAGTGCTGAGGATAGTATCAAGAGATTAGTCTGGATACCCAAAATGCTCAAGGAAGAGATTGCTGACCGCTTTAATGCCAGAGCTAAAGAAATCGGCATTCCCAATCTTATGGACATGATTGCCGACGAGGCAGTAGGCACCACCGAGGAGGAGATCCTCCCCTTCCTCGAAGAGAAGGGGCACCCGGCACTCACTATGGAACCAATAATGTAGTCAAAGGAGAGGTACTGATGCCCCTTACTGGAATAGAGATCTATAAGTTGCTGCCCAAGACCAACTGTGGTGAATGTGGCGTGCCCACCTGTCTGGCTTTTGCTATGAGTCTGGCAGCAGGAAAAGCAGAACTAACCGCCTGCCCCTACGTTTCTGATGAGGCAAAAGCCAAATTAGAGGAGGCATCGGCACCACCTATTAGACCAGTTACCATCGGTGTCGGCAATAAAGCTATAAAGGTTGGTGGGGGGACAGTTATGTTCCGCCATGAAAAAAGATTTGATAACCCGCCTGGTTTTGCTATCCTCATCAGTGACACTATGACCAAAGCAGATATTGAAAGCCGGTTGGAGAGGTTTGCGGAGCTACAGTATGACAGGGTAGGCCTTACACTTCGCCCCGAACTGGTGGCATTAAAATGTGACTCAGAAGATACCGGCAAGTTTGAGACTTTGGTTGCTAAAGTTACTAAGCAAAATAGCGACTGCAATATTATCCTTGTGAGCCAGAATCCTGATATCCTGGCTGCTGGACTGAAGGTTTCGGCCAGCCGGAAACCCCTTCTATATGCTGCCACCAAGGACAATCTGGATCGTGTAGCCGACTTGGCTAAAGAAAACTCCTGTCCGTTAGCGGTAAAGGCTGACGGGCTAGAGGAACTTGCGCAACTTAGTTTAAGATTAACTGAGTCCGGAGTTAAAGACATAATCCTTGATTCCGGCTCAAGAACTCTTCGCCGGGCGTTTGAAGACCAGATAGTTATCAGACGAGCCGCCTTAGATAAGAAGTTTCGTCCCCTGGGCTTTCCGACCATTGTCTTCCCCGGTGAAATGAGTGATAACCCGATGAAGGAAGCTGTGATTGCAGCCACTTTTGTAGCTAAATATGGTGGCTTAATCGTTCTCTCTGACTTTCAGGGTGAAAGTCTGTTCCCGTTGCTTGTAGAGAGGATGAATATCTATACCGATCCGCAGCGGCCACTGGCTACTGCTGAGGGAATCTATGAGATTGGCAGTCCTGATGAAAACTCTCCGGTGCTCATTACCTCCAATTTTTCCCTTACTTATTTCATTGTCTCCGGTGAAATAGAGAATAGTCGAATTTCCAGTTATCTCCTAGTCAAGGATGCTGAAGGCCTCTCGGTCATGACCGCTTGGGCTGCCGGAAAATTTAGCGCCGATGTTATCGCCCCCTTTGTTAAGAAGTGCGGCATTCCTGAGCGGATTAAACACAGAAAACTCATAATCCCCGGTTATATAGCCGTTGAAAGCGGCAGTCTGGAAGAAGAACTGCCGGGTTGGGAGATTATGGTTGGCCCCAGAGATGGGGCACACATTCCAGCCTACCTTAAAAATTGGAAACCTTAAAAGGAGAATACCTTTGATACTTGTTGGGGAAAACATAAATATTATGTCCAAAACTATTGGGGCTGCCATGAGGCAGAAAGACCCTCGGCCTATCCAAGAGATGGCCAGGGCCGAAGCTGAGGCAGGTGTTTCCTGGCTTGATCTTAACATCGGCCCTGCTCGCAAGGCCGGTGATGAACTGATGAGCTGGCTGGTTGACACCGTGCAGGATGCTACCGATTTGCCATTGTCTCTGGATACGACAAACCCGATTGCCATGGAGGCTGGCCTTAAAATATCTAAACGGCAGGCACTAGTAAATTCTGTATCTCTTCAGCCGGAGAGGCTGGAGAGATTATTGCCTCTGGTCAAGGAGCATGATGCAGAAATGATAGGCCTTCTCTGGGGAGTAGAGGGCATGCCTCGCGATG
>CAJWSH010000012.1 GCA_913046255.1 uncultured Dehalococcoidales bacterium | reverse complement strand
ACGATGATTTCATCGTCTGGAGTGGCAACGACAGTGATACTTTACCAATACTGGCCCTAGGCGGCTATGGGGTCATTAGTGTTGCTTCGCACCTAGTTGGTAAGCAGATAAAGGAAATGATTAATAGCGTTGCAAGTGGCAAAACGAATAAGGCCGCAGGGATACACCACCACCTTTTGTCTCTGTTTGATACCTTATTTGCTATCTCCAATCCGGTCCCACTAAAATATGCCTTGAACCACCTCGGTTTCAAAGTGGGCAGTCCGCGCCCGCCTCTTTATGAACCTGCTGAAAAAATAGCTGCTCAAATCAGAGAAGTTCTGAAAGACTATAAGATTGATTTGCCGATATAAGAGAGTAGAGTAGATCTAGAAGATGGGCAATGTCTGCAAAAGAGGACTCATTAAACTCACAATTCGATAATCACAAACAAGAAGATTGATATCTATATTTTAAAGATTCCAATCGTCTAATGTGCATAAATGACGTAATTAGCTAAAAGGAAATATCAAAATAAAACGGAGTGACCATCCAAAAAGATAATCATCCTAAAATACATATTTACCAGACAGGTCTGACCTCAATAGTTTGCTCTCGAGCTGAACCTACAGAGATGAGATTCACCGGGCAGGCAATAAGCTCTTCCAGCCTAGTTATATATTGTTGTGCTTTAGGAGGCAATCTATCAAATTTCTTAATATGAGTGGTAGAGGTCTGCCACCCGTCCATCTCTTCATAAACAGGCTGGCACCTTTCCAATTCAGCCACACTTGATGGAAAATTATCAATAGTCTTTCCGTCCAGCTTGTAAGCAGTACATATTTTGAGATTTGGCAAGATATCAAGAACATCAAGACGGGTAAGCGCTAGCCCGGTAAAGCCGTTAATCCGCTGGCTGAGACGAGCCGCCGGGGCATCGAACCAGCCACAACGACGAGGCCGGCCAGTAGTAGTGCCATATTCGTGCGCCTGTTCTCGAATCAAGTTACCAGTCTTATCGTGAAGCTCAGTCGGCATCGGGCCGTTACCGACCCTAGTGCAGTAAACCTTAAATACACCCATGACACTATCAATATTAGTGGGGCCGATGCCAGCCCCAAGACAACCTCCTCCAGCAAGCGGGGAAGAAGAGGTTGTATAGGGATATGTCCCAAAATCAGGGTCAAGCAAAGTCCCCTGAGCCCCTTCAAGGAGAATCCGCTGGTCACGACTCAGCGCTTCAGCTAGAATAACTGTTGTCTCTTTGATATAGGGAGCTAAACGTTCTCCATAGTGGCAATACTGGGTATATACTTCATCCAACGATAACAGACTGGCTTCATAAACCTTACTTAGAATGATATTCTTATAATCGATAATAAAATGAAGCCTCTTGCGTAATACCTTTTTATCCAGAAGCTCACCGGCTCTAATACCCAGGCGAGCAACTTTATCAGCAAAGGCAGGGCCTATGCCCCGACGCGTTGTCCCTACTGCCTCTCCGGCCCGTCTTTCCTCCTCCAGACCATCAAGAAGTAGATGATAGGGCATGATCAAATGCGCCCGATCACTAATAATCAGCTGATCAACAGAAACACCGCATTTATTTAACTCGTCTAGTTCTTCAATCAGCTTTGATGGATTAATAACAACACCATTACCAATAATACAAGTAGCCCCAGCAGAAAAAATACCAGATGGGACAAGATGCAGCCCAAACTTACCATAAGGATTAATCACGGTATGGCCGGCATTATCACCGCCGGAAAAACGAACAACTACTTGTGCCCTCTCCGCCAACAGATCAACTACCTTACCTTTGCCCTCATCCCCCCATTGAGCACCAACAACAACTATAACTGACATTATTGCCCCCAAGCCATTTATTTAGAGTACAAACTACTAAATTAACAGGTAGTTTTCCTTATTAAACAAATTATCTGCCCTCCTTTTTGATAACAGAAAAGGAGTGTGTGAGCCAAAAAACAATCTCTTAAAAACTATCCCTTTTTTGCCTGTCGCCAAACATAAGCCAACCTCTGCCCGACGGTAAGATACCCGAACCCCACTATAAAAGTCAGAGCAATAATCAGCGCATTATTAAAAAGCTGGCTCAGCAAAAGACCAAGCACTAGCACGATAACTCTCCCCTCCCGGGTGAGCAGCCCCACTTGACATTCAAATCCCATTGCTTCTGCCTTAGCCTTGACATAGCTCACTGATACTGAAGCCAACAAGGCGGCGCCGGCAAGTACAACCCCGATAGTTTTAGCACCACTTGCAAAAAAGAGCATAATACCAAGTAGCAGCGCTCCCTCAGACAGGCGGTCAAGCGTTGCATCAAGAACAGCGCCAAAGCGAGTAACTTGCTCTGTACGTCGTGCCAGAGCCCCATCCAACATGTCAAAGAAGCCTCCAAGCAGTATCACCAAGCCGGCAACAAAAAGATAACCACCTACTACAAGTACGGCAGCACTAACAGCCAGTGCCAAACCAAACCAAGTTATGATATTTGGGGTTATTGCTGTCCCTACCAATAGCCGTACCACTGGCTCAGTAAGGCAACTGGAAAGAGTCTTACGAACCTGTGATAAACCTACCACTTGCCATCACTTTTATAACAAATACTATTCAAGTTAATCAACTTTATCACCTAAACTGAGACAGGTGTAGTCTCATTTGCTAAAAGATATTCCTTTCCCGGGGACTCATTAAGTATCCTGCTATAGTAGGCAAAAACTTGCTGGGCGATCTTTCTCCAGTCATATTTATTTGCCGTCTGCACTCCTCTGACTCCCATCTGCCGTCTGAGCGACTCATCGGCCATAAGTGACACTAGAGCCCGGGCTAAGTTATTTTCGTCCTTAGGTGGCACCAACAACCCCTCTTCGCCATGAGTTACTACACTGGCATAACCGTCTATATTAGTCGCCACAATTGGCGTACCAACGGCCATAGCCTCAAGTAAAACAATACCAAAACTCTCCCTGCCAGTGGCCGGTGAACAAAATATATCAGCGCTCTTATAATAGCCAGGTAGTTCGTCATAGGAAGCATAGCCAGCAAAAACAACATCCTTCAAACTATCACGCCTGACCTGCTTCTCGTAATTCTTGCGCAATCTGGTACCGGGACCAACAATAATAAGCCGCGAGTCAGGAAAGTCTTCCTTAACCTGTCGATAGGCATTTAGCAAATAGTCCAAGCCCTTGCGCTTCTCCAAACGGCCAACAAAGAGAATGTTCATTTTCCCATCACAGAATCTATCAATAGGAGCTACATTAGGAGAGAAATGATCTAGATCAATACCATTGGGTATAATATTATATTCGCCGGGGACATATTTAGCTGCAAAATCCATCGCTGGTTTGGATACAGCGATTTTGCCGACAATTTTTCGACGTCGCCTTCTCAGCATTAAAGTTGAGATAGGACGACCAAAGTTGTACCCCGGGCTACCATGGCAAGCGTGAAAAGTGCCGATATTTATGGCGTCTGAAAAACGAAGCACTGCGCTGCAGAGCATCGGCATAAATGGCTCATGAAGATGAATAATATCAAACTTCTCTTCGGCCAGCACCTCTTTTATCCGTGCTGCCAAGCGAAGTGATATGCTAATACGAACAACAGTACCACGAGCCGGGATGGTACGCGCCTTTCCTATAGGTATAAAGCTATCGCCAATGAGCGAAACTTTTTTAGATGCCGGAGCAATAATTCTAATCTGGTGTCCCATCTTAGTGAATTGACTTTCCAGAGCTAGGATATGACTGACCACACCTCCAGGATGGGCGATATCATAAGGAGAGACTAACGCAATTTTCATCCGGCTATCTAGACCTCTAGCACATATTATTCATGCTACCGTTTTTAAAAAATGGCTTACCTTTCGCTCTGCCCAGAGCACTCCACCGACCCACCCTGCTCGGTATCGATAATAAACTCCTCCACAATTCGATGAGCTTCATCATCTGTATATTGGACAGGTGGTGATTTCATAAAATAGGCGGAAGGGGCTTCTAGTGCTCCACAAAGTCCTTGATCTAAAGCAAGCTTAGCACATCTTATAGCATCAATAACCACTCCAGCCGAGTTAGGGCTATCCCATACCTCAAGCTTTAGTTCTAAATTTAAGGGCACATCCCCAAAGGCTCGTCCTTCCATCCTGATATGGCAAAACTTACGGTCACTTAACCAAGGGACATAATCACTAGGACCGACATGAACATCATCCGGGTTAAGTTTGTAATCAAGCTGAGAGGTAACGGCATTTGTTTTTGATATCTTTTTGGATTCAAGCCGCTCGCGCTCCAACATATTAAAAAAGTCAGTATTGCCACCAAAGTTTAATTGATAAGTTCGCTCGAGTTTAACACCACGATCCGTAAATAATCTGGTAAGTACCCGATGAGTAATAGTCGCTCCAACCTGAGACTTTATATCATCACCAATAATAGGCAGTCCCTTACTGACAAAGCGCTGCTGCCAGTATTTCTCTCGAGCGATAAAGACAGGAACACAATTGATAAGGCTACAACCAGCCTCAAGCACCTGTTCAAGGTACCACTTGGTCGCCTCTTCACTACCGACAGGCAAATAATTAATCACCACATCAGTTTTGGTATCCCTAAGTATCTTAACAATATCAGCGGTTTGGCCTGGTGCCTTTACTATTACCTGAGATAGATACTTCCCCAAACCATCATGAGTCATGCCTCGCTCGACCTTAACGCCCGTTAGTGGCACTTCGGAAAACTTGAAGGTATTATTGGGTGGTGCAAAAATCGCCACTGCCAGGTCTTTACCCACCTTATTCTTATCAACATCAAAGGCGGCGACAAAGTTGATGTCACTTATATGGTACCCCCCAAGACTTACATGCATAAGCCCAGGGACGAACTCAATCTCTTTAGCCTTCTTGTAATAAGTAATACCTTGAACCAATGATGAGGCACAGTTACCCACTCCTATTATGGCTACATTTATATTACCCAATTCTTAACTCCTTTCCTGTACAAGTTAACCAAATTTCACATTCTTCTAAAGGCCGCTCAAACTATGAACTATAGCTATTTTATTGCCAAGTTGTCAAGAATCTGAAGCGTTTTGCTTACTACCAGCAGGCTGGACAAAGACTTTCTTCGGTTGCCACTGTTCGCTTACAGGATTAAAGCGTAACACAGCTAAAAAACAACCGTCCCGATTATAGGCGCGGCACTGGTCTTCAGCACCGATCCCGTTAGGAACATTCTCCAGAATCAAAGGACCACCATTTCTCAGCACCCATTCCTGTTGATCGCTAACGACCACAGGTGTCCAATGTGACAGCGCGATATCCATCGGATAAACCATTTCCTGCCAGTTGTTATAATTAAAGGCATCCTCAAGCTGTGTCGGTGAAACAGCGTTTGCTATATCAAAAGGGCCATATCTTGAACGAAGCAGATTCTTCAGGTGAGCGCCACAACCGATGAGCTCACCTAAATCATGAGCCAGTGAGCGGATATAGGTACCTCGCCCACATTCTATTTCAATGGTGACCAACGGTGGGTTAAAATCTATTAATTTAAGCCGATAGACTTTGACCTGGCGGCTTTCTCGGTTAACAACTATGCCAGCTCGGGCCAATTCATAAAGTTTCCGTCCGTGGTGCTTCAGAGCGCTATACATCGGCGGTGTCTGAGATATTAAACCGCAGAAAGTACCAAGTGCCGTTTCAAATTGCTGCTGGCTAATCTGGAAAGAATTTGCCTGTCGAACAACTTTACCAGTGGCATCATAGGTATCAGTAGTTATTCCCAGGAAAATCTCAGCTCTATACACCTTGTTCCAACCTAGCAAAAACTCAACAATCCTTGTTCCTTGACCAAGGCAGACAGGTAAAATACCGCTAGCCTCCGGGTCAAGGGTACCGGCATGGCCAACGTGCCGTTCCCCAAATAGTCGCCTCACCAAAGCTACCACGCTAAAAGAGGTCTGACCTGAAGGTTTATTGATATTTAGTATGCCATCCACGACTAGCTCCGGCTTTCATCCTCATGAATCCAATCAATCAGCTCCAGAATGTTGGCCCCTTGCTGTATTGAATCATCCCACTGAAAGTCAATTTCGGGAACACGCCGCAACCTTAAACGCTTAGCCAGCTCACCACGAAAATATCCTGAAGCAACAGTCAGTACACGCAGTGTCTCTTCCTTCTTTTCCTCACTACCAATGCAACTAACAAAGACCTTGGCAGATCTTAAGTCAGATGAAGTGGAAACCTCAGTGACAGTAACAAAGCTGTCAAGCCTTGGGTCCTTTATTTGACGTTGCAGCAATTCACTAATTTCCTGACGAATAAGGTGGTTCACTCGCTCAATACGACGTGTCATAACTTTTCGCTTAGTCAGCCTTTTCCATTCTATAAAACTCTAAAATATCACCAACTTGAAAGCTAGTAAAACCTTTGATGCCGATGCCGCACTCATAACCCATAGTCACTTCACTAACATTCTCTTTAAAGCGCCTCAGGCTGCTAATGGAAGATTCAAACACCACCTTATCTCCACGTCGAACCCCAACCTTCACATCGCGATTTACTTCACCTTCAATGATATAGACACCAGCCACATTGCCCCGTTTGCCACCAGAGAAGATAGCTCTTACTTCAGCCCGTCCCTGGACAACCTCAGTATAAACCGGCTCCAGCATACCTTTAAGCGCCCTTTCCACGTCACCAACCAAATCATAAATCACATTATAGCGACGAATACTTATGCCCTCTGCTTCAGCTATTCGCTTGGCTCCAGCCTCGACGCCATTATTGAAAGTAATAATAATCCCATTCGAAGTCATGGCCAACATGACATCAGTTTCAGTAACACTGCCACTACCGCTATGGATAATCCTAACCTTGACCGTATCTGCTGTTAACCGTTCCAAGGAATTTCTTATCGGTTCAATACTACCTTGGACATCAGCCTTGAGAATAATGTTCAGCTCTTTTACTTGCCCCGAACTTATCTGATCAGAGAGACTAGTAAGAGTAACTGCTTTTCTGGTTAGCTGTGTCTCCTTGAGGTGCTTCTCTACTAAAACCCGTGCTTGGCGCTCATCCGTCACTACGGTCAACGTATCCCCTGGTTGAGGCACACCGTGCAAACCAAGCAGGACAACAGGGGTAGATGGTCTACCTTGCCTGAGCCGCCTGCCAGAATCATTAAACATTGCCTTGACCTTACCCCAAGCGGTACCAACTACTATTATATCCCCAAGCTTCAAATTGCCATTGTGAACCAGCACTGTAGCTAATGGTCCCCTAGTCCTGTCTAGTTTGGCCTCAACAATCACTCCGGTTGCCACTTGAGAAGTATCTGCCCTGAGTTCCTCCAATTCAGCGACTAACAGTAGGTTTTCCAGTAAGACAGGGATACCTTCTTTAGTTTTGGCTGAAATAAGTACACATACAGTATCGCCTCCCCATCCCTCAACAAGCAAACCGATATCAGCCAACTGTTGCTTAACCCGCTCCGGATTAGCATCTGGCTTATCAATCTTACTAATGGCCACCACAATCGGCACCCCAGCAGCCCGAGCATGGTCTAGGGCTTCTAAAGTCTGCGGCATTACCCCATCATCGGCCGCCACCACTAAAACAGTGATATCGGTTATCCGGGCACCCCGAGCTCGCATAGCAGCAAAAGCCTCATGTCCCGGAGTATCCAAGAAAGTAATCCTTTTTCCGTCCACCTCTACTTGATAAGCACCAATGTGCTGAGTAATACTGCCAGCTTCAATATCCATTTTATTTGACTGCCTGATAACATCAAGAAGTTTAGTTTTACCATGGTCAACATGCCCCATAATAGTAATTACTGGCGGCCGTGATTTTAGATTGTCTGCCCTCTCACTCAGACGTTGTTGTTTCTTAATCTCACCAACAACACTAACAGAGCTTCGAACCATACTGGGTTGTCGGTGGGCCTCATAACCAAAGACACTAACTACCGCCGCCGCCGCTTCATATTCAATGACCTGATTGATATTAGCCATGATGCCATTTCTCACCAGTTGTTTGATAACGGCAATAGAGCTAACCTTAAGAAGATCGGCTAACTGCCGGACACTTAAAGCATTAGGAATCTCAAGAGGCTTCATCTGAGCGGTGGAAGAACCACTGTCAGCTTCCTCGTCTCTCAGTTCGGTGATATGAGCCTGTTTAGATATCTCAACCACTAATTAACTCCTTACCAAATTTTTTACTAAACAAAATAAGCTGTTCCCGATTTTCCTGAGTAAGATTGGTTCGCAGAGCATATTCCAACCGTCCAGCTACAAGTCCGATCTGCCAGCATTGGAACGTCGAACACATATAAGCACCACGCCCGACTTTTCTGCTGAGAATATCTACCTCTATACCCCCACCAGGAAGAGCTACAAGGCGAATTAACTGCTGTTTAGCCTTCACTCGGCGGCAAGCAACACAGGTCCGTTGTGGAATATGCTTGTTAGTAATATTCATCGTCGTCTTCATCCCCTCCAATACCCAACCCCCGGCGCTGTTTTTTCAGCTTGATACCATCCTCGGCACTGTCTTTGCCTCGAGCAATCTTCTTCTTTTTCTTTTTTTTCTTCTTATGTGGGTCACTAGTCATAGGCAAGCCCGGTCTCAAGATATCCTCAGCAAAACGAACTTGCCGTTTTTTGGTTGTTTTCGGCGCTGCCTCGGTAATAGCGGCTTCTGCCAATACTAAACTTGGTTCCACAATTTCTAAGGCCTCCTCTATGGGCATCTCGCCAGCTGTGCTCGCTTCTCCATCATCGATAACTTCCGCCTTCTTTGCTTCGGCTTCCGAGGCACTTATAATGTCAATTCGCCATCCAGCAAGCTTTACCGCCAACCTGACATTCTGTCCCTCTTTACCAATAGCCAAAGAGAGTTGCCGGTCAGGAATAACTACAGTAGCTATCTCCTTTGCCTCGTTAAGTTTAACATTTACCACCCGAGCCGGGCTGAGGGCCTTAGCGATAAAAATCGTTGGTTCCGGGCTCCAGTTAATGATATCAATCTTTTCTCCATTTAACTCACCAGCAATATTCTGTATTCTGATACCACGAAGTCCGACACAGCAACCAACTGGATCGATTCCTTCCTGAACCGCCACCACAGCTACTTTACTGCGATAGCCAGCTTCACGAGCCACTGCTTTTATCTCCACAACACCGTTATAAACTTCTGGTACTTCCAGTTCAAAAAGTCGACGTAGTAGGCCCGGGTGGGAACGTGATACCACCAGCAAAGGTCCCTTTTCTGAGTGAGATATCTCCAGAAGATAGACTTTAAGTCTCTGGCCTACTCGGTATCTCTCGTTGGGCGCCTGCTCAAATTGCGACATAACCGCTTCGGCTCTACCAATATCAATAAATATCTGCTTAGGCTCGATGCGTCGCACCACACCACTGATAATATCACCTTCCTTGCCCGTATATTCCTCATAAATGGCACTGTACTCTGCCTCATGAAGACGAGAGTGGATAACCTGTTTTGCCGTCTGGGCAGCAATACGCCCAGCATTACGCGGCGTAGCTTCTATCAGAATAATTTCCCCAATCTTCGTCTCCGGCTTAACTTTTCGCGCCTCAGCCAATGATATTTCACAGCGTGTATTTTGAGGTCTCTCAACCACCTCCTTCTCCGCCCACACCTGGACCTTACCATTAGCAGGGTCAATCTTAGCCATAATGTTCTGATTAGGGGCAAAACTATCTTTACGGTAAGCCGATACCAACGCCGCTTCTACCGCACCAAGTACTACCTCTTTGGACAGGTTCTTCTCCGCCGCCAACTGAGTTATAGCAAGCAAAAACTCGCTTTTCATTCCGTTCCTGGACCTCCAACTTGAAACTTACAACAAAAAAGTGGGACTTAGCCCACTTTGCCACTTACTGCCTCTCTTACTACGGTAAGTATATCACAATTAGCCTTAAAATGCAATAGCCAAACTCGATAGAAACATCGAATGCAATTGACACCCTCAAGGCTTCACGGTAACATAGTGGCAAGAAAGTTTGACGTTAGTTAAGATAAAAAACTGTGCCATAGTCGGCCTAGAAGGGGCGATCATTAAGATTGAAGCAGATATCCTCCCAAACCTGAAGACATGACAGTAGCCTGGATGATATGATTAGGCCAAGAACAAGGTTTGAGAATGTACTGATTGGTGTCACTAAAAATGATAGCTTTTGCCAGATAAAACCTTATGTAAAGTAATCAGGAGGAAAGGGGTAATGAAGAAAAAGGATGAGCCGTTCCGATATTGGCTATTAAAAGCCTTAAGAAAGCACTTTCTGGCTGGCATTTTAGTTGTCGTACCTCTCGGTATCGCTACGTGGATTTTGGTCTGGCTTTTTATCAGCATTGACAACATTCTGCAGCCAATAATCACAGGCATATTCAACAGGCCAATTACAGGGCTGGGCTTTGGTGTCGCCATAATCTTGATATATGTCATGGGCATCATTGCCGAGAATATCATTGGCAAAAGACTTATTCACTTCGGGGAATCGTTACTAACCAAAGTACCATTGTTCCGACAACTCTACACCGGTGCCAAACAGGTTGTTGAGGGACTCTCAGGAGCAGGAGTGACTAAAGCTGCCTTCAGAGAAGTGGTATTTGTAGAATTTCCTAGGGAAGGCATGCAGACGATAGCCTTTATCACTAGTGAAATAACCGAAAAATCGGGTAATAAATTGTTCACCGTATATGTGCCCACGGCACCCTTGCCCACATCGGGCTACCTTGAAATAGTCACCGAAGACAAGCTTATCCGCACCGATATTCCGGTTGATGAAGCCATAAAGATGGTTATCTCTAGTGGGATGATATTACCATCAGGAATGGATATTTGGGAAATATCAAAGGGTCCGAAAGGTCCGACACCAAAGCTATAACTGTCGCCTCTGCTCTTCAATTCCAGAGCCAGAAAGTACCGCCCATCACAAGCAAGACCAAGCCCAAAACAACGGCTATCCGGCCACCTATCTTTAAGGCTCCGAGTTCAGGACGATTCGGGGCATGCTCCATATATTCTCGCACATCTTCCCAAGTGGAGATAGCATCATAATAGCTCCTCTGCTCTTTCACATCCCAAAAAACCGCTCCGAGACCAAGCAGAATAAACAGCCCACCCATCGCCATTAGTATCACCAAATCTGTCTGTGGCATAGCTATTCTTTTCTCTAACGGGATATCCCTCGGCGAGAATTATATAGCTTTTAAGTGTTTCTTTCAAGTAGAAAGAGTCTTTATGTAATCTCAGCGGTGGCCCCAGCCGCTTCCAACTTAGCTTTGGCCGCCACTGCCTCATCTTTACTAACCGCCTCATTTACCGCCTTGGGAGCCGCCTCTACTAAATCTTTAGATTCTTTCAAGCCCAAGGTAGTCAACTCACGCACTGCTCTAATAACATTAATCTTGTTAGCACCCACCTCTTTCAAAACCACGTCAAACTCTGTCTTCTCCTCTTCAGGCGTCGGAGCTGTCACACTTTCAACTGGCGCCGCCGCCGCTATCGTCACTGGAGCAGCACTGACACCAAATTCGTCCTCCAAAGACTTGACCAGTTCAGATAACTCAAGCACAGTCATGTTTTTAAGAGCAGCCATTATCTCCTCAGAACCGGCCGCCTTCTTACCTTCCTTCGCATTACTGACTTTCTGGGATGCCTCACGCTTTACTGCCACCGGTTTGATTGGCGATTGCCGCTTCGCTTTGGTGGTTACCTCACCGGTTTTTTGAGCTGGCTCTTCTTTTTTCTCGGGCATTTTATCCTCCCTCCAATTGTTTAATTCTCGCGTGTATTACTTCCATAAAACCTCTTAACGGACTATTAAGACATCTCAATAAAGATATGATAGGATTCTGCATTCCAGCCAGTATCTGCGATAGTAGTACTTCTCTTGGTTGTAATTTTGAAAGAACGGTTATTTCGCCGGGAGTAAGTAGCCTATCACCTAAAAAGCCACTCTTAATACTAAGGATTGATTTTGAGCTGCGAACATAGTCAAGTAGAGCTTTAGCCGGCCCAGCTATGTCATCATAACCAAAAGCAATAGCTATCGGGCCATCAAAGGAGTCGATTAGGAAATCCTTGCCTGTTCCTTTAGCGGCTAAACGAGCTAGGGTATTTTTGACTACCCTATATTCAACACACGATTCTCTCAGCTTGCGACGCAAACCGGTTAGTTCAGAAGCCGACATCCCTCGATAGTCAGTCAAAACAGCTACATTACAGCTGATAATAGCCTCCTCAAGCTCACTAACAATCTTTGCTTTCTTTTCCCTAGACATCCTTTGCCACCTCCTAGTTGCCTCCAAACCGTTTAATAATTTACTGCTAGCCTCACCTCTCTTTCCTCCTCTCCTAGAAAGCAGAAGGAGAAATGGAGGTCATAAATGATCTTCACTCCTTCAAACTACTCCCAACAATCTAAGTGACTATCATCAAACATCATTTTAAAATAACTAAGCCCTTGCGCCCACCGCACAAAGACTCTTTACTCAAACCGATTTCGCAAAGGCCCTTTTTCCTCGGTAGGCAGACTATTTAAACCTGAACCGGCACCTACTGTCTCAGGATGATACCCTATAAAAAATTATTAAAATTATTATCAAGCGCTAGTTAAAGACACGGTTGTTTTAAGGTCAAGCTTAATGCCCGGCCCCATAGTAGTAGTGACATAAGCACTCCTAACATACTGGCCTTTGGCGCTGCCGGGCTTAACCTTCATCACCGCCTCAATCACCGCCGTCAGATTTGCCACCAATTTATCATCCCCAAAACTGACCTTACCAATGGCTACATGAATGATAGCCGTCCTATCCAGTCTGAATTCCACCCGTCCCTTGCTAGCATCCTCTATTACTCTGGCTAAGTCAGTCGCCACCACAACAGTCCCTGACTTGGGATTGGGCATTAGCCCTTTCCTACCTAGAATCTTGCCCAGCTTTCCTACCCTGCCCATCATGTCAGGGGTAGCTATAGCGACATCAAATTCCACCCAACCACCCTCAATCTTCTTAATCAATTCGTCATTGCCAACAAAGTTAGCACCAGCGTCTTTAGCCATCGTCTGCGCCTCACCCTGAGCAAAAACCAAGACTCGCATCTTCTTTCCCAAACCGTATGGCAAAAGAGCCACGCCGCGCACCTGTTGGCTGGCATTGCGTGGGTCAACTCCCATCCGAAGATGAAGCTCAACCGTCTCATCAAATTTGGCACAGGCTGTCTTCTTGGCGAGCCCGACTGCCTCCTCGGGCGAATAAGCTATTGTTTTATTCAGCAATTCTGCCGCCTCGTGGTAGCTCTTTGCATTTTTTATCATCATTTACTTCTCTATCCCAATCCCCATACTGCGAGCGGTGCCTAGAATTATCCGCTCCGCCGCTTCAATGTTAGTGGCGTTAAGGTCATTGGCCTTTAGCTCGGCTATCTCACGAAGTTTCTTCCTAGACAACATCATTTCAGGATCATGACCAGTAGCACCGACTCCCTTCTCTGTATTTAGTGCTTTTTTCAACAGATCAGTAGTCGGCGGCGTCTTGGTAATGAAAGTATAAGACCGATCTACATAGACAGTTATCTCAACTGGAATAATAGAGCCAACTTGTTTTGAAGTACGATCATTATACTCCTTACAGAAGGCCATAATATTCACTCCATGCTGACCTAAAGCCGGCCCCACCGGAGGGGCCGGGTTAGCCTGCCCGGCCGGGATTTGTAACTTAATAATAGCTTTTATCTTTTTCGCCACATATAACTCCTAATCAGAATATCAAAAACGTCTAAAACTCTTCTACCTACAAGAGATCGCATTCATATTTTTCAGAGCAATAAAAAGGGCAGGGCGCAAGCCTAAAGCTTTTCTACTTGCAAGAAGTCAAGCTCAACTGGTGTTTCTCGCCCAAATAAAGACAGGAGCACCTTGACCTTGCTCTTGCCAGCATCTATCTCGTCCACCGTCCCCATGAAATCAATGAAAGGACCATCGGTAACCCGAATACTCTGTCCCTGACGAAAACCAACCTTTACTCTTGGTGCTTCAGCTTCCATCTGCTTCATAATCTGACTGACTTCCTCTTTCTCCAACGGTATCGGCCTATTACCACTGCCCACAAAACCGGTGACACCAGGGGTATTACACACTATGGTCCAGCTTAGATCACTCATTCTCATCTGGACAAGGATATAACCGGGTAATATCTTATTGACTACTGAGCGCCGCTGTCCATTTTTAACCTCAATCTCTTCCTCAGTAGGTATAACTATCTCAGAGATGTCCCCATCAGCATCCATGGACTTGATGCGTTCAAGAAGATTCTTTTGAACCCGCTCTTCATACCCCGAATAAGCATGAACCACATACCAATTTTTTCTCTCCTCAGCCACAAGCAACCTCACTCAACAAGTCTCCTTAGAAAGCGAAAAGCCCAAAGTGCATGCTTCTCGAAGCCCAGTTATTTAAGCAACAAATGCCTAGTCACCAATAAACAGTTTATCAACGATGAAGCTAAAGCCAAAATCAATCGCTCCCAAAATAACACCCACCACAACAGCAACAATAAGCACCAAACCTGTCAAATAGACAGCCTCTCGTTTGGAAAGCCAAGTCACCTTCTTCAGTTCGGCGACAGTTTCGCCGAAAAACCTAAATATAGAAAATCGCTTTTTCGCCGGCGCTTTCATCGTTTGGGGCATATCTAATATCTCTTGATTTAGCCGGGCTACTTTACCTCTTTATGTAGTACGTGTATACGACAACGTGGACAATACTTCTTAATTTCCAATCGCCCGGGGTCATGCCTTCTATTCTTACTGGTTGTATATGTTCTCTCTTGACATTGAGTGCAGGCGAGGTGGATAATAATCCTTGCTTCAGTTTTTTTAGCCATACTACTCTATAATCTTACCAAAGGCTCCAGCGCCTACAGTCCTGCCCCCTTCTCTAATAGCAAAACGCAAACCTTTCTCTAAAGCCACAGGATATATAAGTTTAATCTTCATTTTGGTATTGTCACCAGGCATTACCATCTCCACCCCTTCCGGCAGTTCAATGCTACCGGTAACATCAGTAGTCCTGATATAAAACTGGGGTTTATAGCCATTAAAAAACGGAGTATGCCGTCCACCTTCCTCTTTAGTCAAAACGTAAATCTCAGCCTCAGCATAAGTATGTGGCTTAACACTGCCCGGTGCCGAGAGCACTTGGCCTCGCTCCAACTCTTCCCGCTCAACACCCCTTAAGAGAACACCGACAGCGTCCCCCGGCTCGGCGTAATCAAGAATCTTATGGAACATCTCAAGACTTGTAGCCACCACCTTTCGCGACTCATGATGCAAACCAACAATTTCAATCTCATCGCCAGACTTGATGACACCACGCTCAACCCTGCCAGTGGGTACGGTGCCTCTTCCCTTGATACTGAAAACATCCTCCACAGGCATCAGGAAAGGCAAGTCTCTGGGTCGCGCTGGTATTGGAATATAATCATCTACGGCATCCGTTAACTTCAAAATGCCACCGCACCACTCGCATTCCCTCTTGCCACAACCGCACTCCAGAGCTTTTAGAGCACTCACCCTCACCACCGGCACTTCATCACCGGGGAAATTATATTTATTGAGAAGCTCTCGTACCTCCATCTCCACCAGTTCCAACAATTCTTCGTCTTCCATCATGTCAACTTTATTAAGAGCAACCACGATATACGGCACCTCTACCTGACGCGCCAGCAGGACATGCTCTCTGGTCTGAGGCATAGGACCATCAGGAGCACTGACTACCAGTACAGCACCATCCATTTGAGCCGCCCCAGTTATCATATTTTTGACAAAGTCGGCATGTCCCGGACAATCGATGTGCGCATAGTGGCGTTTTTCCGTCTCATACTCAATATGGGCGATAGCAATAGTCAAACCCCGGGCCTTCTCTTCAGGAGCATTATCAATGCTATCAAATGCACGAAAACCGGTGCCACCCTCTTTAGAAAGTGCCATTGTAATCGCCGAAGTTAAAGTTGTCTTACCATGGTCAACATGACCAATAGTGCCCACATTACAATGTGGTTTAATCCGCTCAAATTTCTTTTTTGCCATTCAAAACCTCCCCCTTTACTTTAAGCCCACAACCAGATTCGAACTGGTGACCCCGTTCTTACCAAGAACGTGCTCTACCAACTGAGCTATGTGGGCAACTAATTACTAAGCCAATTGTAAGACAGTTGAGATGAGAAGTCAACATGAACTGGTATTCCACTTTAGAACGGGATGCATGCTTCTGATTGTCTAGTGTGTTTATCATTAATATTTTATAGCACCAGTGCGAAAGAAGTCAAGTGAAAAAACCAGATAAATGGGACGTTTAGCGGACATGGTCAATATGGACCTGGTGGAGGGGACAGGATTCGAACCTGTGTAGCCCTTCCGGGCGGCAGATTTACAGTCTGCTCCGATTAACCACTCCGGCACCCCTCCC
>CAJWSH010000011.1 GCA_913046255.1 uncultured Dehalococcoidales bacterium | reverse complement strand
CAGATGAGGAATGATGTTGGCCGGGATAATGTGCTCTATATCCATGTCACCCTGCTCCCTTATATTAGTTCTACTCAAGAGTTAAAGACCAAGCCTACCCAACACAGTGTTAACGAGCTCAGGCGGACTGGTATCCAGCCTGATATTATTATATGCCGCAGTGACTTTCCAATATCGGATGGGATAAGGGATAAAATATCTCTCTTCTGTGATGTGAAATGGGAAGCGGTTATTCCTCTACCCACAGTCTCTACCATATATGAGGTGCCACTTGTCCTGGAGGAGGCTGGATTAGGACAATTGGTAGTAGATAAACTCGGTCTTAAAGCAAAACAGTCAGACTTAAGTCGGTGGTGGGAGATGGTTAAATGCCTTAAAGAGCCGTGTGAGTCGGTTAATATTGCTCTGGTTGGCAAATATGTGGAGTTACAGGATGCTTACTACTCAGTTCGTGAAGCACTTCAGCACGCCGGCCTGCATCACAATAGATCTGTTAATCTTATTTGGGTTCACTCAGAAGATCTGGGAAAAGACGGTGGTGAGGCTTTGCTCAACCAGGCTCAGGGTATCATAGTTCCCGGCGGTTTTGGAGTTAGAGGGATAGGAGGTATGATAAAAGCGGCTACCTATGCTCAGGAACATAAGATTCCCTATCTGGGACTGTGTTTGGGGATGCATATCATGGTAATTAAGTTTGCTCGCCATGTATTGGATTCAGACATACCGAACTCCACTGAGTTTAATGCCACTACTTCCTATCCGGTTATTGATCTCCTCCCAGAACAGAAAGTAGTGGAAAGCAAGGGAGGCACCATGCGCCTAGGGAATTACCCGTGCCAATTAATTGCCGGCAGTCAAGCTGCTATGGCCTACGGGAATGGACGGAGCCTAGTTTACGAGCGTCACAGACATCGATTTGAATTTAACAATGAGTATCGAGCACTACTCGAGGAAGCTGGGATGGTCTTTAGCGGATTATCACCTGATGGCAGGTTAGTGGAAATCTGCGAGCTTCGTGATCACATATGGATGGTCGGCTGTCAATTTCATCCTGAATTTGGCTCCCGTCCTGGCCGTTCCCATCCCCTGTTCCGTGGTTTTATCGGTGCTGCCAAGGGTGTACTCCGTGAGGGAGCACAAACATCGTTACCCTTGCGCATTAATTAAGGAAATGTAAAATGCGTATTTTTCTCGACACAGCCAATATTAGCGAGATCAGACAAGGCATAAAACTGGGTGTTGTCACCGGTGTTACCACCAACCCCAGTCTAGTAGCTAAAGAAGGACTAACCGATTATAAGGCCGTTGTCAAGCAGATCTGCTCTATCGTTTTGGGATCAGTTTCAGCTGAAGTGGTGGTTAATGAGACGGAGGCTATGATTAAGCAGGCGCGGGAAATTGCTGCTTGGGCACCCAATGTAGTCGTAAAAATCCCATCTACCAATCAAGGATTAGAGGTGATATCAGTTCTGGCTAAGGATAATATTAAAGTCAATATGACCTTGTGTTTCACATTTAATCAAGCTCTCTTAGGAGCATTGGCTGGCGCTTTTTATGTTAGCCCTTTTGTTGGACGGTTGGATGATATTGGTAATGATGGTATAGTATTGGTGAAAGATATTGTTGATGCCTATAAGAAATATGACTTAAAAACTGAGGTGCTGGCGGCCAGTATTCGCCACCCCGAGCACTGTGCGGCGGCAGCTAAAGCCGGGGCTCATATTGCCACTGTTCCCTACCAAGTACTGATGCAGATGATGCAGCACCCGCTTACCGATATTGGTGTTGCTCGCTTCCTTGCCGACTGGGAACGTGCTTTGCGATAATAATTAAACAGTAGAGTGTTAATGGTCGCATCTCTTTAAATCAAAAAAAGGAAGGTAAAGTGGGCACCTAGGACGATCAAAGCTTTTCCTAGGTGCTTAAAAAGAACGAGGTTAACTATGGATATCTCTCAACTGGAGAATAAAACCAGAGAAGAGCTACTTGAGCTGGCTAAAGAAAACGAGCTGTCCAATTATTCCAATCTTAAGAAGCATGAGATTATTATGCGCCTGCTCCAGGCACATACTGAGCAGCAGGGCTATACCTTCGGTGGTGGCATTTTGGATATTATGGGTGACGGCTATGGCTTTTTGCGGCAGGGTACCCTGCTACCCGGTATGTCTGATGTCTATGTCTCTCAGTCCCAGATTCGCCGCTTTAGTCTGCGCCTCGGCGATATGGTTGTCGGTCAGATTAGACCGGCCAAGGCGGGCGAGAAATATTTCAGCTTGGTACGGGTCGAAGCTGTTAACGATGTTAACCCCGAGCACATTAAAAGCCGGCCCCATTTCGGTTCGCTGACACCCACCTATCCTGATCAACTAGTTAACCTGGAGACATCATTTAAAGACCTATCTACCCGGTTGATTGACCTCATTGCTCCCATCGGCAGAGGACAGCGTGGGTTAATTGTCTCTCCGCCCAAAGCGGGCAAGACGATTCTCCTGAAAGTAATAGCCAATGCCGTGACTGCCAATTATAGTGATATTCATCTGATGGTATGTTTAATTGGCGAGCGTCCGGAGGAGGTTACTGACATGCGGCGCTCGGTTAATGGCGAGGTGATAGGCGCTACATTTGACGAGCCGGTAGAGAATCAGACCCGTGTTGCTGAACTGGCGCTGGAAAGGGCCAAGCGAATGGTAGAGGGCGGGCGGGATGTATTTATCCTCCTTGACGGTATTACCCGGCTCACCCGAGCATATAACCTGGCGATGCCTTCCAGTGGCCGTACATTATCGGGTGGTATTGACCCTGGTGCTCTTCACCCAGCCAAGCGTTTTATAGGCGCTGCCCGCAATATGGATGAGGGTGGTAGCCTGACCATTATCGCTACTTGCCTTGTTGACACCGGCAGTCGTATGGATGAGCTCATCTATGAGGAGTTCAAGGGGACAGGCAATATGGAACTTCACCTTGATCGGCGCTTGGCTGAGCGCCGAATCTTCCCAGCAATAAATATCGGGCGCTCAAGCACCCGGCGGGAGGAACTGCTTTTGAATGAAGATATCTTTGGGCAGGTACAGCTACTGCGACGTATGGTCGCCATGATTGGCTCTGATTCTAATAATATCACTGAGGTTACGGAGCGGGTTCTGGAGCGCCTGGCTAAAACAAAGACTAATGCTGAGTTTTTGACTGGCCTGGGTAAAGAGACATAGATTAGCATAAGTTTTACTTATGAGCTATTGACAAGTGGAGAATTTGTGGTACACTGATTTGGGTGCTTCTTACAGGAGGCAACGTATACTATTGGTAAAGGAGGTGATGCGATAGAAAGAGTCTGGATGGTTCTCGGGAAAATCGCTGGGTTTTCTTGGGTGCTTGAAAGGGAGTGAACTATCAAGTTTTCATTTTTTCATTATGGAAATAATAGAAATTATCTTGTCTCCATAAAGTAAAGAAGGAATATGAAGTGGTGTTTGTCTTTATGGAGGCATATGTAGATAAAAAACTAAAAACTAAAAGGAGAATTTAAAGGTCGATGAAAATAAAAAAGAATATGTCTAAAATATTAGGTGTGATGCTGAGTCTGGCGTTGCTTTTTAGCATGGCTGTAGTAGCGGTTCCAGTATCGGCTGAACCTGGCGAGAATGAATGGGACGATATCGATATGCCAGATATACAACTGGATACTGATGTCGGAGTGATGGCATTCGCTCCCGACGGCAGCATCATCTATCTCAGCGTCTATGACGAGGATGAAGAAGGATGGAGCGTCTACAAATCAGACGATGACTCCTTCAGCTGGGATGAAACTTCACTTAACTACGACGACGTTTCCGCTCTGGAAGACGAGGACGAGACGATAGTTGATATAGTCGTTTCGCCCGACTACGCCACTGACGAGCTTATCTATGTTGCCACAACGAGTGGTAACATCTATCGTGTGGAAGAAGAGGGCGAAGGTGATGTGACGCTGCTCAAAGAAATCGAGGACAGCGAGGGAGAGAATCCTGATGCTCTATACGATTTAGATCTCTGGAGTGACGGCACTGACATATGGATTCTGGCCGCCACTGATATTGATGTCTTTATTTTGCAGGATGCTCTCTTTAAAAGCTGGATCGATCAGGGACTTGGTGAGGCAGCTTACATGGCAGCCTATGCTCCTGATTTTTCCACCTCTGAGGTTATCTGGGCGATAGCCGACGACGGGGATGAAGACTTCGAGGTTACCTCTACTGTCGGCGCTGGCCGGTGGGGCGAGTTGTGGGATCCGGCTGATGCTGGCGATCTTGGTTCGACAGAAGTTTCAGCAAATGTTGACCTCGCTTTTCCCGATGACTACGATGGTGACGCACCTGTACTCTATGTCGCTTTGAGTGACGACGATGGGGCAGCACAGGGCAATCTCTATCTGGTTACTGTAGACGAGTATGACAGCGGGGATGAGACAGAGGCTACGGCGTTGCTTGACGACGAAGATGGAGACGATGATGGCGATGCTGTCTCCAGTGTGGAAGTAGACGGCGCTGTCATCCTAGTGGGTGTTTATGCTGACAACATCATCTATCGTAGTGACAATGGTGGTTCCACCTTTGATGATGCGGAAAAGTTACCCACTGGTGGAAAAGATACGAATATCTACATGGTTCCTGGAGACTTTGACGAAGACACCGGCGTTGCCTATGTGACAACCGTTGGTGCTGCTTCCACCACTCCTGATGAGAGTGCTGTATCCGTTTCTAGGGACGGTGGCGATACATACAACCAGATAAGCTGGGTGGATACAGATGTGGATGGCGGCATACTGGATATGGCCTTTTCACCTGACGATGATAGGGCTCTGATGTTGACCCAAGATGATGACGGTGCAGAGAGCCTGTGGTCCACCGCCGATGTCACTGACGACGATTCCGGGTGGGAAAGAGTGTTTAGTACAACCGTTGGTGACGTAACCAATCCGACATTGGTTGGATATTCTCAGGATGGCACAACCGTCTTGATGTACGGCGCCGATGAAATCTGGAAGTCCACTGATGACGCCCAGACTTTCGGATCTACGTTATGGCGCAGTGCTGAAGGAGTGGCAGACTGGGTGATAGTTGACAGTGCCACTGTCTACGCTGCTACCGATGAAGGTTTCCTCGGTATCACCTCGAGCGCTCCGGCCAATACCGAGCTTACCACCCTGGATTTTGTGTCTATTGCTCTTGCCTCGGATGGTACCACCTTAATCATTGGTTCTGATGCTGGTGTGGTATATGCTTCTGAGGATAACGGCGTTACCTGGGGCGATGCAGCAACCTTTGGTGAGGACGATGTAGATGTCTATGTTGCCTTTGACGCTGATTTTGCTGTATCTGGTGCTGACGGTGAAGGCTTAGCCTATTCCGCTAGTGACGATAAAGTTTGGGTGTTTGGGTTTGACGATGACGATATTGTTAACCCCGACGACGACGACGACGACGTTGAAGAACTCTCAGACTACGATAGTGGGGAAGTGGAGGTTGATGATGTCTCCGGCCTAGCTGTTAGCGCTGATAACACCCTTTACGCCATGGCTAGTGATGCGGTATATCGACTTCTGCTCCACGACTTCGGGAACGTCTGGGAACAGGTAGATCAGGACGACATGGCTGATCAATGGCTCACCGGTAATACCGTGTGGACCGTTGTTGACAGTGAAGAGCTCTCGGCTTTTGAAGACACTCTCAGTGGCCAGATGACTGCTTTAACAGTTTCTGACACCGATGAGGACGAGGTAACGATTAGCTGGACTGACCATGACGAAGCTGAGGAATACCAGATTCGCTATGCTGAAGAAGACGGCGATGACACTTGGGACGCTTGGGATGTTGCAACCGAGGATGCCGATGAAGAAGAGTACGACATAGAAGACATTGACGACGACACCGATTACGAAGTGAGAATTAGAGTAAGTAATGCCGAACCGTTGAGCAGCCGCTGGTCTGAAATCTTAAGCTTTACCACCCTTGAAACGATTGCTACGCCAGAGATAGAAGTGCCTACTATGGGTCTGCAAAATGCTTCAACATTGCCTCACTTTGTATGGACTGAAGTAAGTAATGCCGAACACTATGAGTTGCAAATCAGTACCAGTCCAATCTACACAGAAGCAGATGGTTTTGGTACCTTGACCCTGGTGGGATCGGAAGTAAGTATTGAAGAACCAACTGTCGCCTATACTTCTACGGAGACGCTTGCCTATGACACGGCCTACTACGTCATCGTAAGAGCGGTAAGTACCGATTCAGAGAGTGGTGCTGAGGCCATAAGTGATTGGGCCTTCGCCAGTTTCACTACTCAGGATGAGGAACTGCCAGCGGTAGTTGTCCCACCACAACCGACACCGATAGTCACAGTCACTGTCCCGGATTTCCCAGAGTTACCAGAGGTACCGGATATTGGAGCGATTGTGGCAGATGCTATCGAAGCTTTCGAAATTCCTGATATCGTTCTACCTGATATTGAGATACCAGATATAGTGATACCTGACATCACTCTACCTGATATCACGTTACCACCGGTAGAGATACCTGAAATCAATCTACCTGATATCTCTCTACCTGAGATTGAGTTACCAGAAATAATTCTACCTCCTGTAGAGATACCTGATATCACTCTACCCGATATCATTCTACCTGAGATTGAGATACCAACAATAGAGATTCCGCCTTTGGAGCAGCCGGAAGTGATTGTGAATTTACCAACACCAATCGTAACCAACGTGTCACCGACGATTGAGGCACCTCCAACTCCAGCCTATGTTTGGGCTATAGTTGCTATCGGTGCGGTACTCTCTATAGCAGTGATTGTCCTGATAGTTAGAACCAGGAGAATAGCTTAGCCAAGTAACTGGTTTGGACATCAGGGATAATCTCTGACTCCAGATACACCAGGAGCTCCCCTTCAAAGAAGGGGAGCTCCTTTCTTTTCTCAGAGTAAGCTGTCCTACACTATAAAAATTCTGCCAGAATGCCCAAGAGAGGTGATGCCCCTCTAACAAATCTTCCTCTTTTCTATGGGGCAGGGGATATAGGGAATGAGGTTACCTAATAAAAATCAGATGGAGAAAATGGATAGATAATGAATCTCTAATACTCAAGCAGAAAGACCTGGCTGGGCAAGGGCAGGTTTGATTTGGTAAGGGAGAGCTTGGCTTGGGGGGTCGTATTATGGGCACCTATCTCCTTTAAGAATCTTGTCACTGGCTCCAGCCCTCGCTTTAGCACCTCTGTTTTATAGTGCATGGGAATGACCACTTTAGGCTCAAGTTGTCGTACTATTTCGGTAGCCGAGGTAGCATCAATGGTAGAATCTCCGCCTACCGGTATCAGTAGCACGTCAACATTGCCCAGTTCCTCGACCTGCTCATTAGTAAGCACATGGCCTAGGTCACCAAGATGACATATTGATATCTCATCTATCTCTATGAGATAGATAGTGTTTTTGCCCCTTGTTTTAGCCCTGTCTTCGTCGTGGAAAGTGGATATACCGATAATAAGGACACCGCTAATTTCATACTCGCCGGGTCCGGTAACTGCTTTGGGATTACCACTAACGCCTTCTGTGTAAGAATGCCCCGGGTGCTGGTGACTTGCAGTGACAACATTGGCGGTGGGTTTACCCAAGGAATAACCCATATCCGGTGA
Organism: uncultured Dehalococcoidales bacterium; assembly: GCA_913046255.1. Classification (GTDB taxonomy): domain Bacteria; phylum Chloroflexota; class Dehalococcoidia; order Dehalococcoidales; family ARS1013; genus ARS1013. The sequence goes on along the minus strand of CAJWSH010000011.1, from coordinate 9,171 downwards.
GTAGGGGTCGGTAATAACGGTAGCCTGTTTTCCCTTAAGTCTAAAACAGGAGTGACCTAGCCAGCTAATTTCCATAATTTTGACGTTTTAAGTATATCAGAGGTGGGTTTGCTGGGTCAATTTGGCATACCAGAGTATTTTTAGTTATGGCAATTATTGTCCGTTGTGGTATTATATTTCAAGGATGCGTTATGCTTTGCTGGCTGATATTCATGCCAACTTAGTTGCCTTTACCGCTGTGCTGGCTGATATTGAGCGCCGTGGTGGAGTGGAGGAGGTGTGGTGCTTGGGAGATATTGTTGGCTATGGCCCCGACCCTAGCCAATGTATTGAGCTCCTGCGGCAGAGAAATCATATCTCGGTTTCAGGCAATCATGATTTAGCCGCCATAGGCAAACTGGATACTACTAATTTTAATCTCGATGCTGCTTGCAGCTGTCGTTGGACAGCTCGGCAGTTGAACCCGGAGGATATTGGTTATTTGAAGAGCCTGCCATCGGTTATTGAGGAGGGGGATTTTACATTGGTGCATGGTAGCCCGAGGGAGCCTGTCTGGGAGTATCTTACCTCCGTTAACGGTGCCAAGGAAAACTTTGCTTATTTTAAGTCACGATTTTGCCTGCTGGGGCATTCCCATATGCCTCTGGTATTTAAGCTGGATGAAAATGATAACTGTTCGTCTGTTCGGTTTTCACTTGGCGTTGGACTAGTGCTGGGTAAAAGACAACTGATTATCAATCCTGGCAGTGTCGGGCAGCCCCGGGACGGAGATTCCAGAGCCAGTTATGCTATTTATGATAGTGATGATGCTGTGGCTAAACTCTACCGCGTCCCCTATGATATTAAAGCCACTCAGGAAAAAATGGTGAACCAGAATTTACCTATGCGTCTGGTGGTTCGTCTGCAGCACGGGATGTGACAGGATCATACAGCCTTGTTTGCTTCTGTGGTTTTATAAGGTTGGGGGTGGGTTACTCGATAAAAAACATTAGAGGATGAGGTTGATTAGAAGCCAGGATTTTGGTAATTTTTTCTCTTCACTCTTCCATCTTCGGATTGGCTGTGGAGGCAAAAGTGACCAGTAAAGTGGAATATAAAAAGCGATGCTCTGAGGAGTTACTGCTCGGCGATACTAAAAGACTGCTGCGTCATCTTGGGATAAAGGCCAGGAAGAGCCTGGGGCAGCACTTCCTTATTGATGAAGAGGTACTTAAGGTTGTAGTTTCAGCTGCTGAGCTTATTGCCGACGATGTCGTTATGGAAATAGGCCCCGGGCTTGGTGTACTCACCAAAGAGCTCGCTAGGCGGGCCGGTTGGGTAATTACCGTTGAGCTTGACAGCTCTCTAGCAGCTTCCTTGAGACAGACACTGTCTTCTTTGGAAAATATTACCGTTGTAGAGGGGGATATACTAAAACTTGAGCCAGTAGCATTACTTCAGGAGCAAAAGATAACCGGCTACAAGATAGTAGCTAACCTACCCTATTATATAACCTCTGCCGTCTTGCGCCATTTTCTTGAGGCTAAGCTTCCGCCCCGGATCATGGTGGTAATGGTACAAAAAGAGGTGGCGGAGGCCATTGTAGCTAAGCCTGGTCGAATGAACCTCTTAAGCGTAAGTGTACAGCTTTACGGTGAACCGAAGATTGTAAGCTATGTGTCAGCAGGCTGTTTTTATCCACCGCCGGAGGTTAGCTCGGCCATTCTTAAGGTTGTCCTTTATTCCCAGCCGATGGTTGCGGTTGATGAGCGCGAAGGCTTTTTCGGGCTGGTGCGGGCTGGTTTTTGTGCCTCCCGTAAGCAGCTTGTAAATTCTCTGGCTCAAGGGTTGGGACTTTCCAAAGATCGTACCTTATCCTTGCTGGAAAGGGCAGCTATAATACCTAAACGTCGAGCGGAGACGCTGACCCTTGTCGAGTGGGTACAGCTATGGCAGGTATATAAACGGGTGAAGGATTAGCATGCTTTCGGTTCCGGCACCGGCTAAGCTGAACCTGGCCCTTGAGGTGTTGGCTGAAAGGGGCGACGGCTTTCATGAAATTAGTACAGTTGTCCAGACCATCAGCCTGTGCGACCGCTTGGACTTTAAGATGAGTGATGATATTACCTTTAAATGTAATGAGTCTGGCTGGCTTTTCGGAAAAAGCCTAGTGTCCAGAGCGGCCAGTTTACTTCAAAAATCCTTTGACTGCTCACATGGGGCAACTATAACGGTTCATAAGCGTATCCCCCTCATGTCGGGGTTGGGTGGGGACTCGAGTGACGCTGCTGCTTGCCTTCGCGGCTTAAATAAGCTCTGGGGTTTGTCTTTATCACAGGAGGAACTGGCCCCATTAGCTTCACAGTTAGGTTCGGATGTGGCCTTTCTTCTCTTTGGTGGTACGGCTCTACTTGAAGGCAGAGGCGAAGTGATAAGCCCACTCCCTTCACTGCCTCATATGTGGGTGGTGCTGCTGATACCGCCTGTGCCCAGGCCGATCGGCAAGACAGCACAGCTTTACGCCAGTCTGGAAACGAGCCATTATACCGGAGGTCAGATTACAGACGATTTGGTTAGGCTACTATCCAGAGGCGAAGGAGTGACATCCGCAAATCTGGTTAATGTATTTGACAATGTTGCCGATGATAATTTTTTTGGGCTAAATAACTATCGGAAGCAGTTCTTGAAGGCTGGAGCCGGCAGTGTTCACCTGACTGGTTCGGGGCCAGCTCTGTTTACCTTGATGAAAGATAAGACTCAAGCTGAGAAGATTTATCAACATCTTCAGCAAAAGGGGCTCAAAACCTATCTAGTCGAGACACTTGATGTTGTAGATCAGGTAGGTTTAAATAGTCCATAATAATTTAGCTAAATTTAAATAAAGAAAGCCTTAAAATGAGCAGCACACAGCAAAATCTCGGATCTGCTTTTACCGAAGGAAGTCAGTCTAATCGTAAGTATCTCCTCTCTGCTGATAAGCCAGAAGATGAGGGTCAGCCCCTTGAATACTCTGCTGAAATCCTCTTGTAAGGGAATAAAGCTAGAAACTAGAATTAGCCTTTGTGGCTGTTAAGAAAAATTCCAGAGAAGGGTAGATATAACTAAACTGAAGATTAAAATATACAATACTGAGTAGGAAAAGCCTGAGACGGTGATGTCTATTCCACGAAAAGTCGTTCGCATCGCAACAAAACTTGTACCCCAAAAGCTAAAACAGCTTTGGGGAAAGAAGGCATAGATTTGGTCAAGATTGCCAACTTAGCTGAAAGACAGGATGTAACAGGCGGATTGATTGAAATAGCAAAGGAGATGAAACACATAGTCGTCTCTATTGAATGAATCTTGTTTAATTCATCCATTCTCTCACCATCTCTTCCTCGTCCTGCTTACTGATTACTTTTCCATCCAGTCTGGCGTCGTGCAAAAGGTTTAGTATTTCCTTAATGTTGGAGCCGGTGGGGACTCCCATCTTTATCAGGTCATTGCCGTTAAGAGCTGGCCTCATGTAACGGAGCTTGGCCAAAAACAGTTGAATATGCTCCTTAACTACCAGTGAGTCGCTGGCAAGCAGACTAGCAGTAACCGCTTGCGGGGAGTAGCTATGCAACAGGTGGTAGATACCGCTTGGGGGAAGCCTGGGGTCAGCTAAGAGTGCAAGTTGAGCTTTGATGCCACTGGTATCTAGCAAAGTTTGGGCTAATGATTTGGGCAGTCTTAAGTATACAATAAACTGCTCGGTCTCTTGGGTGGTCAGCGGGTAAGTCATTAGCGCTAGATAAAGGTCGAGTGGTGGTTGGTCAGGCAAGCTTAACTGGCGTACCTGCTTGAACTTCTTTTCAAACCAGTCGTTACCTTTTAGAGATGGGTGCAGGCTTTTAAGCACACCGAGTTCATAGGCGCGGGCAAAGATCCTTTCTGGGTATTGCTCCTTAAGTACACATTCCAGTTCATAGCGTATCCGGTCGCCGCTTATGGTCTTAAGCATCGGAATATCTCGTTTCAGTAGCCTCAAGGTATTTAGTTCTAACTTAAAGCCCAGCCGTTGCTCGTAGCGCAGACTTCGCCAGATGCGGGTGGCATCATCGATAAAGCTCTGTTCATGCAAGACACGGATGAGTTTGTGCTTCAGGTCGTCATGGCCGCCGTAGAGGTCAATCAAGTAGCCATAGCTATCGGAGTTAAGTTTAATAGCCATAGCATTATTGGTAAAGTCGCGGCGGAATAGGTCATTGATTATAGAACCAGATTTAACGGTAGGTAATGCCCCCGGCCTAGCGTAGCTTTCTCGGCGAGTGGTAGCAATATCAACACTCCATTCAGAAAACTGTAGTTTAGCCGTGCCAAAACGCTGATGGACAATGATTTTAGCTGGATTGTCCATCATTAATGCACGGGCTAAGGCTATGGCGTCACCTTCTACTACCAGGTCAAGGTCTAGGCTGGCCTTACCCAACAGCAGGTCACGAACGAGCCCGCCAACAAGGTAGAGCTTATCACCCTTGATTTCGGCAAGCGCACTTGCTTGCTTTATAAAAGAGACCAGCTCGGGCGGCAACTGTTTTTCTATTAAACTTGCCAGATTAATAATCTCGGACATTCTGCTCCTGCTTAAGTAGTCCGAATTATAGCACAGCTTAAACTCAGGTTCATTCTGTTGTCATTTGGTGGCTGTTTTCAGTATAATAAAGCTCTAGAGGTATTAGACTATGAAGATAGTGGCAATAGTAGGTATGACCGGTGCCGGCAAATCAGAAGCGGCCAGTTTGTTTATCGAGAATGGATTTACCAAGATAAGGTTCGGCGACGTAACCGACGAAGAAATAAAGAAAAGAGGACTCAAGCTAAATGAAGAAAACGAACGCTGTATCAGGGAACTCTTAAGAAAAGAACACGGAATGTCGGCTTATGCCATTCTGAATCTACCCAAGATTGATTTAGCGCTGGAACGGTCGGCGGTGGTAATTGACGGGCTTTACTCTTGGGAGGAATACACCTTCTTGAAGAGTCGCTATGGGCGGGGCTTTTGCGTTGTTGCCATCTGGGCATCACCCAAAACGAGGTATGTCCGCCTAGCGACCAGAGCTGAGCGTTCATTAACTGAGGAGGAAGCGGCCAGTCGAGATAAGGCGGAAGCGGAGAAATTAAGTAAGAGTGGGCCAATTGTGATGGCTGATTTTACAATTTTAAATGAGTATTCCTTTAAAAATCTGAAAAAGGAAGTAAATAGGACGATTTCGGCGCTTAAGGAGAAGGATTGAACCGCCCGGATATTGATGAGTATTTCTTAAAAGTGGCTTCTGTGGTTGCCGAGCGCTCAACCTGCCGCCGCCGCCATGTTGGGGCGGTAGCGGTAAGGGATAAGCACATATTGGCTACCGGTTATAATGGCGCTCCTTCCGGGCTCAAGGATTGCCTTGAGCTTGGCTGTCTTCGTGATGCGCTTGGTATAGCCTCGGGAACCAGACATGAGATATGCCGGGGCATTCATGCTGAGCAGAATGTCATTGTACAAGCCTCTCTCCACGGTGTCAGTCTTGAGGGTAGTACTGTTTATGCCACTCATACGCCGTGCAATCTGTGTGCCAAGATGCTCACTAATGCCAAAATAAAGCGCTATGTCAGCTTTGGCGAATATAATGACAAAGCTTTCATGGAACTATTCCAAGAGGCTGACATAGAATTTGATCTGAAGAAGAGGCCCATATCCCGGATAACCTATCGTGATTAGCACCACTCAAAAGCTAAATCTCCATACTGTTGGCGATGTAGGCAAATTTGAATTCCTTCAGGTGTCCCCAAAGATATATAAGAGGACCTATATTAGTCACCCCAAGGTTAGGATAGAAAAGGCAACCAAAAGAAATCGAGTTCCAAGAGCGATTTCTGGTGCACGCTGATGGTGAACTCCTCGGTGAAAGTCCGGTATCTTTCTGGCTGTTGCTATCAGCACTTAGCGTTGCCGTTTAGATAAATCAGTCTATGTTCTCTCCTTGATAGGTGCCCTGATAGCCCTCTGTCTTCTGAGTCAGGCGAAAGAAAACAAGCTGCAAAATTCTAGCGTTCCTCTGCAAGCGAAACCCAAGGGTATTGTAGACAATCATGAGGGACTGGGAACGGCCGGAGTAGCCGGCATCCCATACCGCGGTGTTTATGGTAACGCCACAGCGAAGCAGGCTTGAGCGGGGAGTGGCTAGAGCCATGATATTCCTAGGCAGATGAAGGGTCTCGTTATAGGTAACCGAGTAAATACCGGCCGGAAGCTCAATAAAACCTAGCCCGTCGAACATCAGGGGGGCTAAATCAGATACCAATCGCTGGCTGTTACTGATGGCTATCTTGCCCGGTGACTGGAGAATGGCAATATCACGTAAGGTGAGATCAAAGCCATTGGGCTGCAGCTGCTCAGTAAGGTTACTATAGTCCTCTATCAGAGGTGGTTCTTGCCCAAGTAGCTTTTGGATGTGCTCTTTTGATAGAACGGTTGTCATAGAATGAGTGTATCACAGCTTGCAGAGTCAGGCAATCTATGTGGAGATATACTCGCTCGGTTAGTTTTCATGACAGTTAAAGCTAGCGGTTCTTAAAATGGACCCGCAAGACTAGCTATCTATATCAATACTTGACTTGGCATTCTGCAAAATAAAGATGATTGGCTTTGTATATACGAATGAGGTGTGAGCAATGAGTATATGAGAACCGATAGATACAAGCACCATTATGGAAGTTCGCTTCGATACTAGAAACGCTTTGGCACTCGATGAGGATTATTACAATGAAACTGCTAATTATCTAGTAAAAATAACTACAACTTTAAAGCAGAAGGTGATAGTTGTAAAAGTTGGGGTGCTATTGAAAGCCCGTTAGTCACAATGCCACTAAATAATAAAGTAGCAGTAGTTGGGTTTGACTCAACGTATAGAAAATAATAATCCAATGGCAGCTATTGCTAGAATTACGGCAAATATCCAATTCTTTAAAGTTGCAAGACTGACGATGCTGCCGGCAAATAATCCAACAGTAAGTATGAATCTGATGATAAGAGACCTCTCTGAAGAAGTCATTTCAGTGAAATGAGAGCTAGTAATAAGATTAGCAATTGCAGTAGCGACAAAGATAATTGTGACCATTACTATTATAGCATTACGCATACTTTAATTGTATCTCTATTCATACGAATTCTCAAGGAAAGTACTTTCTGAGACTGTAACTAGTAAGTAATCCCATCTCTAAATAAGTTAATCCGCACCTCTGTTAGCAACTAATTTTATGACTGTTTGTAAAGACGGTTTGGCAGTCTCCTATTCCTTCTTATATTCCCAATTCTTTTTACTAGCTGTTTTCCTGTTGGACAGTTTTATACTCACTTATTGATGTGGAGGAGTAAGTATAATTTCAAACACTTTAGGCCAGAGCTTCCCGGTTATGAACAGCCGATCATTCTGTGCGTCATAAGCAATGCCGTTGAGGACATCAATTACCTCATCTCTGTCTTCAGAACTTAGAATTCCTTTGAGATTTACCCATCCGATTACATGGCCTGTCACGGGCGAAATTCTAACTATATAATCCGTAAGCCAGACATTAGCATAGATTTCTCCTTGCACATACTCTAATTCATTGAGCCTGGATACCGGGCCGTTGTCATCGGATACTGTAATCCGCCCGATTTCACTAAACGTTTCAGGGTCTAAGTAATAAAGTGTTGACGTGCCATCGCTCATGATTAAGTGCTTTCCGTCATATGTGATACCCCAACCCTCGGTTGAATAATTAAACTTTTGTAATAACTCAAAACTTTCCTTATCATAGACAAAGCCTGTATTTGATTGCCAAGTTAACTGTATGATTTGGTTCTTATAAATAGTAATGCCCTCACCGAATAATTGTTCTGCTAGCTGGCGGGTCTTTAGTATATTTCCGGTTTCCAATTCAACTCTACGTAATGTAGAATGCCCTCGAAGTCCTGTCCCTTCGTACAAAAAACCGTTTTCAAATGTTAAGCCCTGAGTGAAAGCATTACGGTCATGAGGATGAATATTAACTATCTTATATCCATAGAATGGAATATCACGGGAAGTCGTTGAATCTACTGAACCTGGAGGATCTGTAGTTAAAGCACATCCATTAGTCAATACTGCAATGGCTAACAAGATTCCGGCCAGACCCAATAAAAGAAGCCATAAAAAGAATACCCTTTGTGTATGAATCACGAGGAATAATTTCATAGTTTGTTTAGTCAAATGCAGCTACTCCGGATAAGCCTAAATTTATTGTGGGCGAGAGGAGTATGCACGTCTTCTAATATTCTTTCTTTTAGTAGCATCCATTTCTACTCAAGACATGAAGAAGTGGCTGGGTGGGACTCGAACCACTGATCAAAGTCTTATGAGTTCTAGATTCGAGTGCTTAAATGGGTTATCTAAAAAGATGAAGAATACATGGAATCACTGCTCATAATACAGTAACCTTACCTCTCATAGAGGGATGGATCATGCATCCGTAGTCGTAAACACCGGGTTCGGTGAAAGTATGGCTGAAAGGAGAAAGGCCGCCACTATCAAAAAATCTCATTGTACTGGTAACGGTATGAATATTTCCGTCCAGATTGGTCCAGGCGACTGTAGTCCCCACCGGTACAATGATAGTCCGTGCAGAGAAAGCACCGCCCTGTATGTACACTTCAACAGAACCTGGTGCTGGAGTTGGTGTTGTCACCGTGGATGGCAGCAGCACACTGAGCAGGAGAAAACCGGTGACCACACCCATTAGAATAACAACAATGGTGGTGAAGACGAGCCTTCTTTTTTTACTGGTTGTCATGATATCTCCTTATAAAGCAGCTGATAGTGACCACAGTGCTGCTATGCCCATAATGAATATAAAAGCCCCTATCGGCAAAAAGGCCCTAAAGGCGGTATCTCTATCCGGAAACATGCGTCCTACCAGCTTATAGGCAACATAGAGACTGAAGCCGAAGCCGATGCTGACAAGCACCGTTTGTAGCATATATGTCTGGTTGGAGGATAGAATTTGCTTTACGGTAACCTCTTCAGCGGTGAGCCGATTAAGCGGAAAATCCCGGAGTAAGGCATGTGTTACATCCACGAGCACACCCCATGTCCGCAACACATGATCTATGATATCAGCGAGGAACTTCATTACGCCCAAAGGTACTACCGCGTAGCCGAAATG
>CAJWSH010000010.1 GCA_913046255.1 uncultured Dehalococcoidales bacterium | reverse complement strand
GTTATAGACAGCGTCAGTCTGTATCCCCGCCTGGGCACCAGAAAGGCTGATAGCCCCATAACCCAGTGATTTTAACGCCATCGCCAACAGGGTAGAGGAAACAATCTCACCAGTAGAAAGCAATACATCAAGCTCACGAGCACCGGGCTCCCTAGCAACCTGATAAGCAAGCTCCACCAATTCGTCAGTAGTATCGCCCATCGCCGAGATAATGACTACTACTTGGTTGCCCTGAGCTTTGGTGGCAGCTATTCGCTGAGCCACATTCTTAATCCGTTCTGCATCAGCTACCGATGAACCACCATATTTTTGAACAATTAGTGCCATAATTTATTTTATCCTACCAACCGTCCCATAATATTATACCCTTCCTCAATGAAAAGACCAGTGCTTTCTGCTTCAACTTCGGTAAATCTTTTAGCATTATGTGTAGTAAAGCCCCCTCCCCACAGCAGAAACGGCACCGGTTCACCGGTATGCGTCTGAGATTTTATCGGAGTTGCATGATCAGGCATAACTAACACCCTCAAGTCGTCTCCCTGATAGGCGCGAAGCCTGCTTAAAACCTCACTGTCTATCCGCCCGATAGCCTCTACTTTATCATCAATAGAGCCTGCATGAGCCGCTTCATCCGGTGCCTCAATATGAATAACGACCAGGTCATATTCATTAAGTGCCGCCAGAGCTCCGGCGGCCTGGCCGCCAAAATCATTATCCAACCCGTCTTTCACCCCCGCTATCTTCAATACCTCCATGCCCATCATTCGAGCCAAGCCGCGCACAACATCAACTGCAGATGTTGCCGCTGCTCTAAGACCATAAGCCTGCTTGAAAGGAGGTACCTCGGGAATCTGGCCACTACCCCAAAAAGGCCAGAGCATCGTCGCCGGAATATCACCACGAGTCCTCCTGGCTATATTCACCGGATGCCTCTCAAGCACTGCCTCTGAGCCAAGTATCAGTTCTCTTAAGATATCGCTGCCCTGGCCGCACGGAAGATATTTGCTGACGGGCTTACCCGGAATATCGTGTGGCGGGGTGCAAGTTGTCAACAGTGTATCTTCCCTCCCATAAAGCTTGAGTAAATGTCGATAGCTGACGCCAGGGTAAAAGCGAACCTTATCACTGCCTAGTTTGTTGTTCAAAGCACAAATAAGCTGGTGCGCCTCATCAGTGCTTATACGACCCGAGCTATAGCTCCACATCTGGCCATTTCGAACTGCCACCAAATTACAACGGAAGACAACCTCACCATTACCAATGGCAATACCCATACTCTTGGCCTCGATGGCCGCCCGACCCCGGTAGTAGAGCTTGGGGTCATAACCTAAAATTGACATAATAGCACAGGCACTTGAAGCTTCCATCCCTTGGGGTACAGTGCTGATAAGCCCCAGAGTGCCTTCCTGAGCCATAGTATTCAGATTAGGTGTTGAAGCCAGCTCCAAACAGGTCTTGCCACCGCGTTCAGGAAGTGGCCAGCCGGAAGCACCGTCAATTATTAAAACACAGTATTTCATCAGTCTCCCCGCTTAACTAACCTCAGAGACACTTCAAGGGAGAATAGGTAGGAAGAAAAAGTAGCCAAAAATCGAATTCCCTTCAACTTCACTCTCTTAGCTCTTTGTTAAGTAACCCTATCTCCTTTATCCCCTTTCCCTTATCAAAGGACAGAGGAAGATTTTATGAAGAAGGACTGGCGCCCCTCTCCCGCTCTTCACTAAAATATTCGAGCACTTCGCCTTCTAAAACTCCCTATTAAGATATTTTTTGACTCTGCCTCTCTTTGGCTCTCCCTAAATACCTCGACTCCTAGCTTACTAATCCCTTTATAGCTTGTCTCACTTTGTCTTTGGGCTTATAATGGTAACTTGCGGGGCGTAGCGCAGCCTGGTTAGCGCGCAGCGTTCGGGACGCTGAGGTCGGAGGTTCAAATCCTCTCGCCCCGACCAGTTTATTCCACTTTCTCCTTCGCTTCTTGCCAAAGGGCGTTTTGCTCATCAAAGGATAGTTCGCTAAAGCTCAAGCTACGATTGCTGCAGAGCTCCTCCATGCAGGAAAATCGCTTAAAGAACCGCCGGTTTGTCTGTCGGAGCGCCGCCTCTAAATCTATGTCCTGGCGACGGGCAATATTAGCCAAGGTAAACATGAGATCACCAAATTCAGCCGCCTTCTCCTTCTCATTTTCGGCTTGTTTCAGTTCCTCGATTTCCTCAGCCAGCTTATCTACAACGCCACTATCTTCCGCCCAGTCAAAGCCAACCCGAGCCACTCGGCTCTGTATCACCTGGCTGTAAGCCAGTGCCGGCATCTCTTTTGGTACACTAGCTAACATGGAGGTACCAGCCTCCCGTTCTTTTTCTTTTAAGGTCTCCCAGTTGGCCAACACCTCATCGGCATTGGCTACCTTAAGCGAACTAAATACATGAGGGTGGCGCCGAATTAGCTTGGAATTTATACCGCTCAATAAATCGGCCAGGTCAAATTCCTCGGCTTCAGCTGCAATCCGAGCGTGGAAAACCACCTGCACCAGCAGGTCACCCAGTTCACCACAAAGACGGTCTGAGTCAGCTTCATCCAGAGCCTCCAGCACTTCGTAGCACTCCTCCAACAGACATTTCCTGAGTGAAGCATGGCCCTGCTTTCTGTCCCAAGGACAGCCACTAGAACCTCTTAAGTGAGCAATGATATCTACCAGAGTACTAAACTGAGCTAAGTTTTGTGGTAAAGACAAAACAGCCTCCTCAGCTACCATAATAGATTATACAGGCTGGTCTTAGGTTAGGCAATAATTTAATTTGTTGCGTAATGCTTAAAAAGCGGGAGCAAGGACAATCCATAGGAGGGTTGGATATGTTTGAAACGGCAGGCACACGACCTACCACCAAGATATACTCTAGCCCAGAACGCACCCAAGTTTCAAATTAAGTTATGCACCTAATCAATACTACGATTATTAAGCAATTATACAATTCTTTGGTCTATCAGGAAAAGCCAAAGTCCTAACAGGGTAATACTACCCCGATGAACTGGCGTTGCCCCCTCAAGAATTCGGCCGCCTCCATTATCCGCTTCCCCTCAAGTTGCACCCTTAAGACTCCTAAAACCCCACCACCAGTAGAGACTCCAAACACTGCTGCCTTATCTTGGGCCCAAGGCAGAGCTATTACTTTTCCTATTTCGGCGGTAGAGACCGCCGAAAGTGGCACCGCCTCAATAATTTTGAGCACTTCCCCCCGCCATCGTGTGTAGCACCCTGGCCAAGGATCAAAGGCACGCAGCTGCCGCCAGATATCTACCGCCTTCAGCTGCCAGTCAATCCAACCTGTCTCTTTAGAGACGATACCAGAATAGGTAGCTCTGGCTTCATTCTGAGGCCGAGGAGTAAGCTCTCCTCTTAGATAGCCAGATAAAACTTCCCCAAGTAGGTGAGCCGCTACCAAGGACAGCTTGGCAGTGAGCGAACTGTTATTATCCCACGCCAAAATAGGAATCTGCGCCCGCCCCAGTACTGGCCCAGTATCCAATCCCTCGTCCATCAGCATAATACTCACGCCAGCAAATGCATCTCCAGCCAAGATGGCCGCCGCCACTGGCGAAGCTCCGCGGTGCTGAGGTAGTAGGGATGGGTGAATATTAATGCTGCCGTATCTAGGAATACCCAAGACTTTGTGAGTTAAAATCTGACCGAAGGCAGCCACTATGATAACATCTGGCTTAAAGTTTGCCAGCTCAGCCACCACCTCTGCCTTTTTCAGGCTGGCCGTTTTTACCAGTGGCAGCCCCCAGGCCAGTGCTGCTTTCTTTACCGGGGAAGAGACCAAATAGCGTCCTCTTCCAGCTGGTTTATCCGACCGAGTGTAGACGGCTACCACTTGGTACTCATTAAGCACAAGATGCCGAAGAGCAGGAATAGCAAATTCCGGGGTACCCATAAAAACAACCCGCACTGTAAAGCCTCCTAAAACTGAATTCTAGCATCAAAAATATTTTCAAACAACCTGTCCTTTTATATCTATTGATTCTATCATCAAGTAAAAAGGCGAGTTTAGCAGACTTAATAAGGGAACAGAAATGTCAACAACGGCTGCCAATTGATTCCAGAAGTCTTACCATTAAAAAAGGGGAGTAATTAGCACTATATGATGGGACAAATTGTGGGCAACTGCCCACAAAAAATAATTTTTCTATCATCACCTGTTTTATATCTAAGCTCTTAATATTTGGTAAAAGAGGGAGGTTAAGAGATATTATAAGCGAACACAAGGGTTAAAACTTACCACCAGCAAGCACCAGACACTTTGCTATCTTCACCTGTCGGCTGCTAGGCTTAACAAAGTCTTCCACTTTGACTCCTCTTCTAAAATAGGTCAGATTGGACACCACCCCATGCAGTTAGGGATGCAGTCTATAAATGATACTTAAACAAGCGGCGTAGAGCTTTTTAACAGCACTTTTAACCAGCAGGTATCTTGCCTGCTCAAGTCCTACCAAATTAAAGGAGAAACTCTGCCTGATGCGATCTACGCAGGAGCTCTGGGAAGCTGCCTTGGGTGAGATACAGCTCCAAGTCAACAAGCCCAACTTTCGGACTTGGTTTCAAGAAACCAAAGGCATAAGTTATCAGGGCGACCAATTTGTTATTGGAGTCCCTAACATCTTTGTTGCTGAGTATTTCGAGACCAACCAGCGTTCTTTAATTGAAAAAACACTGGTTGGTCTTACCAATTGCAACATCACTGTCCGTTTCTTGGTAAACTCGGCACAATTGGACTCACCAGCCGGCTATACCCGCCGAGGAACTGCTGCCAACAATATAACAAGCCCTACCAGATTTAATCTCAAATACACCTTTGATTCCTTCATTGTTGGCAGCTCCAACCGTTTAGCCCACAACGCCGCTTTAGGGGCAGCTCAAAACCCAGGGCAAGACTACAACCCGCTATTCATATATGGTGGCGTCGGACTAGGCAAGACACATCTACTGCAGGCTATTAGATATTTTGCCCAAACCCAGAACCAAGCGGTGCTTTATGTTAGCGGTGAGCAGTTTACTAATGAATTTATAAATGCTATTCGAGAGCAAAAAACGGATGAGTTCCGTCGTAAATACCGAGATCCTGATATACTGCTAGTTGATGATATCCATTTTATCAATGGCAAGAAGAGTACTGCCGAGAGCTTTTTCCATACATTTAACGCACTGCACAATTCAGGTCGCCAAATTGTTCTTACTAGTGACCGCCCGCCAAAATCAATACCTGGCTTGGAAGAAAAACTACGCTCTCGCTTCGAATGGGGATTAACCGCTACTATCGAGCCACCTAATCTTGATACCCGCCTAGCAATCCTGCAAGCCAAAGCAAAGCAGACCGGAGCCGATATTATACCTGAAGTGTTGACACTCATTGCTCAGCAGGCTAGAGGAAATATAAGAGAGTTAGAGGGAAATCTCAACCGTGTTCTGGCTTACGCCAAACTACTCGGAGCCAAACCCACCCTCGAACTCGCTTGCCATGCCCTAAAAGATATATCCAGTAAAGCAACTGAGGATAATCACAGTACACCGACTTTAATAATTACCGCTGTTGCTGAAAGCTTTCAGCGAACCTCCCAAGATCTGACCAGTCGTCGTAGAGACAAGGAAACAGCACTTGCCCGACAGATAGCAATGTACCTTGTTAGACGACAGAATGGATGTTCGCTTGCCGAAGTCGGTCTTGCCCTGGGGGGTAGAAACCCATCAACAGTCAGCCATGCTTGTCAAAAGATAGATTGCTATGTCAAAAATAGTCCCCTTTTGAATCGCAAGGTTAAACAAATTCAAAAGACAATAAACCTCAAACTAAAAGGCAAAGTATTCCAGTAGCTCTCTTTTTTTGTATGAAAGCACCACCCTGTTTTTATTAGTTTTGCATAACAGGACTGCTTATTTCTATAACCCTCAATGTTTTTTGACACAGAATAAGTTCCCAAGACTGAATTTCTTCTTTTTCTACAAGTAGGCCACAAACCTAGTCCACTTGCCGTTGCTACCGCTACTATTATGCTATATTATAATTAATATTATAATAGAAACTATCTTCTTTAAAGTATTATTGTATAGTAAAAAGTTTTAATATAATAAATACTCTAATGGTGGTTTTAAAAGTATGTTTGATAGGGTTGAAATCAAGGTTCAGGCTGGTAAAGGAGGAAATGGCATAGTAAGCTTTCGAAGGGAGAAGTTTATACCGTATGGTGGTCCTGATGGTGGGGATGGTGGTAAGGGAGGGACGGTGATTATCAAAGCGGATGCTAATACACCCAGCCTTGTTTCACTACGCCAGAGAAAGCTCTACCGAGCGCAAGACGGTGGAAACGGTCGGAGCCGGAAGAAACATGGCAAAGATGGGGTAGATTTGCTATTAACTGTGCCGATAGGGACTGTAGTTTTAGATAAAACACAGCTTGCAGGTGATGCTGAAATTGCTGACTTGTTACAACCCTCTCAGTTTGTAGTGGTGGCTAAGGGTGGACGAGGGGGGCTAGGAAACACCCATTTTGCCTCTTCTATTAACCAGGTACCACGGATTGCTCAAAAAGGGTGGGATGGAGAGAGAAAATCAATCGTACTGGAAATGAAGATTATTGCTGATATTGGCATTATTGGTTATCCCAATGTGGGTAAATCATCTTTACTAGCAGCAATATCAGCTGCCAAACCGAAAATAGCCAGCTATCCGTTTACAACCCTTGAACCAGCTTTGGGTGTAGTGGAGGTCGGTTGGTGGAGTTTTGTAGTAGCTGAAGTTCCAGGATTGATAGCTCAAACTCATCTTGGTCGTGGTCTGGGCCATGATTTTCTGCGCCATGTAGTAAGAACAAGAGTACTCCTCCATCTGATAGATGGTAGTTCAGTGTCTCCGATAGAAGATATGGCACAGGTAAATAGAGAGCTTGAGCTGTTTGATCCAACGTTGGTTCAAAAACCGCAACTGGTAGCAGTAAATAAAATTGACCTGCTTCAGGTTCGGGCTCAGTTGACTGAGATAAAGGGTGCCTTTAGTAATGTTGGAATCAAGGTCCATTTTATCTCAGCAGTAACTGGGGAGGGGGTTTCTGAGTTTATGGCTAAAGCTCTAGCAATGCTAAGTCGGGCTGTAGCTTTAGAGAAAGCCCCTGAATCTAGTAAGGTTTTCCATCCCAAGCCTAAAAAGACCGGTATTAGTGTACACAAGGAAGGTCATACCTTTGTCGTTAGGGCAGCTGAGTTGGAAAGCGTCACGGCTGGGACAAATTTAAGAGATCTTGAAGCACGCCGACAGCTTCTGGGGTGGTTCACCAGAACTGGACTCAGTCGGGCTCTTAAGAAGGCTGGAGCAACACCAGGAGACAAGGTTCGCTTGGGTAAGCTAGAATGGGAATGGTAGCAGTATGAAGATTGGGGTATTTGGTGGAACATTTGATCCCGTCCACATTGGCCACCTTACCGTGGCTGACGAGGTTAGAGAACGGTTGGATTTGGCTGAAGTTCTCTTTGTACCCGCCGGCCAGCCCTACCTTAAAACAGATATCCCTGTTGCAAAGGCCGAGCAACGCCTTCAGATGGTGCGTTTGGCTATTGCTGATAAATCTTACTTTGGATTGTCAGCTATGGAAATAGAGCGAGATGGGCCGTCCTATACGGTTGATACCATTGCCGAGCTAAAGAAACGGTTTGACGATAGGGACGAGCTATACTTTATTTTGGGCTGGGATAGTCTAACAGAGCTATCTAAGTGGCACAAACCAAGATGGTTGATTTCCATGTGTCGTCTGGTAGCGGTGCCCAGAGTAGGATATGCAGTTTCTAATCTTAACTTTCTAGAAGCTAAAATCTCTGGGCTTCTTGAGAGACTGATAATACTGGACAAGCCGGAGCTAGACATTAGCGCCTCGGTAATCAGAGATCGAGTTGCCCGCGATCTATCAATCAAACATCTTGTCCCGGAAGCGATAGAGAAGTATATAATAGAGCAGGGATTGTATAGTGCTGGGAATCGGTGTATTAAAAGCCCTTAAATATCCAGATTCTTGACACTCTTGGCGTGAGCAGAGATAAAGGCTTTGCGAGGGGGCACTTCTTCGCCCATTAAGATACTGAAAATGCTGTCTGCCTTGGCGGCCTCTTCTACAGTTACCAAAAGCATGGTACGAGTGGCCGGGTCCATAGTCGTCTCCCACAATTGCTCGGCACTCATCTCCCCCAGGCCCTTATAACGCTGGACCACTATCTTGCGAGTACCAGCCAGCTGCTTTAGTAATTCTTCTTGCTCTTGGTCGGAATAAACCCAGTGGTCTTGTTTCTTGGCTTTGGTGCGGTAGAGTGGTGGCTGGGCGATATACAGGTGCCCGTTATGGATTAAATCGGGCATATGTCGGAAGAAGAAGGTGAGCAGTAGAGTGCGGATGTGAGAGCCATCAACATCGGCGTCAGTCATTAGTATAACCCGGTGGTAACGTAGCTTTTCCGAGTTGAAATCATCATCTATGCCAGCTCCCAGTGCCGTAATAATGGTGCGGATTTCCTGATTAGCCAGCATCTTGTCTGGGGCCGCCTTTTCCACGTTGATGATTTTACCCCTAAGGGGCAGTATTGCTTGGAAGCGGCGGTTTCTGCCCTGTTTGGCTGAGCCGCCAGCGGATGGACCCTCTACCAGATATAGTTCGCAGTGGGCTGGATTCTTTTCTGAGCAATCGGCCAGCTTGCCCGGCAGGGTACCGGTATCCAATGTGCTCTTTCTAATGATTAAATCACGCGCTTTCCTGGCGGCCTCTCTGGCCTTTTGGGCAGTGAGACACTTGTCTATAATCCTCTTGGCATCATCGGGGTGTTCCTCAAGGTAAAGAGCGAGCTCTTCACCGACTGCACTTTCTACTAGGCTCTTCATCTCGATATTACCCAGTTTGCCCTTTGTCTGCCCTTCAAACTGCGGTTCGGCCAGCTTAACGCTTATAATGGCGGTAAGCCCTTCCCTAACATCATCGCCTATTAGGTTGGATGCGTTCTCTTTTAAGAACCCATTTTTATGGGCATAGTCGTTAAGTATCCGAGTAAGGGCAGAGCGAAAGCCGGTTAAATGAGTGCCACCGTCAATGGTATTAACACAGTTGGCGAAGCTCAAGGTGTTGTCGGCAAAACCATCGTTGTATTGCAGAGCGGCTTCAATAATAGTGCTGTTTATCTGCCGACTGATGTAAACAGGGTGATGATGTCTGACCGAGCGATTTCGATTGAGGTGACGAACAAAACCGATAATCCCTCCTTCAAAGTAAAAGGTTCTATTTCGGTCGTTTGCTTCGTCTTCCAGTTTTATCTCCAGTCCTTTATTTAAGTATGCCATCTCCTGCAGACGCTCTCTTATGGTGTTGAAATCGTAGCTTGTCTCGGTAAATATCTCCGCATCAGCAAGGAAAGTAATGGTGGTACCGGTATCGTTGGCCGTGCCGACCTCGGTTATTTCTCTCTGCGGGATGCCTTGCCTATATTCTTGCTGGTACACCTTGCCATCACGCCTGACGCGGGCTTTGAGCCAAGAAGATAGGGCGTTTACCACCGAAGCGCCTACTCCGTGCAGGCCACCCGATACTTGGTAGGTTTTGCCACCAAATTTGGCACCGGCATGAAGTACGGTCATCACTGTTTCCAGCGCAGATATTCCGGTCGCCGGGTGAATGTCTATCGGGATGCCTCGTCCGTTGTCCATTACGGTGACGCTATTGTCTTTATGAAGAGTGACCACGGCCTTGGTGCAGCAGCCAGCCATGGCCTCGTCAATGCTGTTGTAGACGATTTCATAGACAAGATGGTGGAGACCGCGCTGGTCAGTGGAGCCAATGTACATCCCCGGCCGGCGCCGGACTGCCTCTCGCCCACCTAGGACCTGAATATCATCAGCAGAATAATCGTTG
This sequence comes from uncultured Dehalococcoidales bacterium, assembly GCA_913046255.1. Classification (GTDB taxonomy): domain Bacteria; phylum Chloroflexota; class Dehalococcoidia; order Dehalococcoidales; family ARS1013; genus ARS1013. The sequence goes on along the minus strand of CAJWSH010000010.1, from coordinate 7,513 downwards.
TTTTTCGGTTCAATCGGTGCTGTCGTATCTTGCGCCATAGTCGTTCCTTATCACAAAGAAAAAGAGACCACCCGAATAGAGACGGCCTCTGTCATTGCTAGTATAACCATTGATGTAATTATAGCATAATCTGATCTTTGGGTAAAGCTGAGGTTGGCTGTTACTTGAGTTTGTCTTCTAATTGATGGATAGATATAATCTTCTGTCGGGCACTTATCATATCCCGTAGTATTACACTGGCGGTTTTCAGCTCTTGTTCACCAATAATCACCGTATAACGGACGCCAAGCGAGTTTGCCTGCCTAAGTTGGGCTTTTAAGCTCTTTGGACCTGAAGCCTGTAATACCCCGATTCCAATCCGTCTAAGCTTGGAGGCCAGCTTTGCCCCCTCATCCTGGGCGGTATTGCCCACATGGGCGATAAAGACCTTGGGCTTGGGTAATGGCGGGGCGGCGGCCTTTTGTTTTTTTAAGTTGAGTATGATTCGCTCAAGGCCGGTAGCGAAGCCAACCGCTGGTGTCGGCTTGCCGCCCAACTCCAAAATTAAGTCATCATAGCGGCCGCCGCCGCCAATAGTGTCCTGGGCATTCCCGTCTTGGGGTCCTACCTCAAATACAGTCCTAGTGTAGTAATCAAGGCCGCGCACTAGGCAGTGGTTTGCGGTAAAGGGAAGTTTAAGCTGCTCTAGGTAGTTTTTTAGCTGGTTAAAATGTTTTTTGCACTCGGGGCATAGGAAGTCAATACTTCTAGGGGCGAGGCTGGCCAACTGCTGACATCGAAGCTTCTTGCAGTCAAGTAGGCGAAGAGAGTTCTTTTTGAGTCTTGTTTTGCAGTCTGAACACAGGCTGCTGGCCTGCTTACTAAAATACTTCCTCAGGGTAATCAAGTACTCGGGCCGGCACTTTTTACAGCCGATGGAATTCAGCTGGAGTGATAATTTATTGAGGCCTAGAGATAAAAAGAAATGCCATGCCATTTCAATAACCTCGGCATCGAGGATGGGGTTGTCATCACCGATGGCCTCGTAGCCAAACTGGTGGTGCTGGCGATATCTTCCTGCTTGTGGGCGGTCGTATCTAAAAATGGAGGCTAAGTAATAGAGCTTTACCGGTTTGGGTTGATTAGAGAGACCGTGTTCCAAGTAGGCACGGCAGACCGGCGCTGTCCCTTCTGGTCTCAAGGTTAGACTGCCTCCTCCTTTATCATCGAAGGTGTATATTTCCTTGTCAACGATATCGGTGGCATCGCCTATACTACGCACAAAAAGACCGGTATTCTCAAAGATAGGGGTGTCAATGCGGCTATAGCCATAGAGCTGAGAGATTTCAACTGCTTTTTGCTCTGTGTAGCGCCACCAAGCTTGCTCTTGGGGTAGGATGTCTTGGGTGCCGCGTGGTGCCTGATACAAACTAACCCCCTCTTTCGCCTGTTATAGGCTAGAATACCCTATTAAGACTGGCTTTGTAAAGGTGAGGCGCGGGTTTTGTATAAGCAATACGATTGCGTTATACTTAAATATATGACTTGTGAGGCAGATGATGTCTTTTAATCAACTTCTTAATAAGGCCGGGGGATATCTTTTGCCGGAGAAATTGTCTTTAGTTGAAGGTGCCTATAATTTTGCTCTAAAGGCACATGAAGGGCAGCGGCGCAAGTCAGACGAGCCTTATCTTGAGCATCCCTTGCAGATTGCACTAACACTGGCGGAATTACAGCTTGATGCTGCAACTCTAGAGGCAGCTCTTCTACATGATGTTTCTGAGGATTGCGGAGTATCTATCTCCCAAATCAAAACTAAATTTGGCTCTGAGGTAGCCAAGCTGGTTGATGGTACCACTAAACTGAACCGGCTCTCTTTAAAGGTTCCAGAAGAAATAATACGGTGGGGTGGTCTGGCTACTAGGCAACGACAGGCGGAGAATTTGAGGAAAATGCTGGTAGCTATGGCTGAAGACCTGCGCGTTGTCTTTATTAAGCTGGCTGACCGGCTGCATAATATGAATACTTTGCGTGCACTGTCTCCTGAGAAACAGCGCAGTGTTGCCTGGGAGACTTTAGAAATATACGCACCATTAGCCCATCGTCTGGGAATATGGGAGCTAAAGTGGCAACTGGAAGACCTGTCTTTCCGTTATCTTGAGCCACAGAAGTACAGCCAACTTGTTAATCTAGTTGCCGCCCGGTACACCGAACGAGAGAACTTTATAACCAAGGTAATTAAGATTCTAAAGAAGGAGTTTAATCGAATCGGTCTTAAAGCCGAGATATCAGGTAGAGCAAAGCATCTTTACAGCATTTATCAGAAAATGGAGAGATATTCTATGCTGGGGAAAGACTTTAATGACATATATGACCTTCTCGCTCTTCGGATACTGGTGGTTACTGTGACTGACTGCTATAGTGCGATAGGTATCGTCCACAGTTTGTGGCATCCGCTGCCGAGCGCATTTAACGACTCTATCGCTAATCCCCGGCCAAATGGCTACCAGTCACTGCATACCGTGGTAATGTGTCTAGGGACAATTCCTCTTGAGGTTCAGGTTCGTACCCATGAGATGCATCGTATCGCTGAGTATGGAGTAGCCGCTCACTGGCGCTATAAAGAGGGGGGCAAGAAGGACATACACTTTGAGGAGAGAATTGGTTGGCTACGCCAACTAATTGATTGGCACCGCGATCTCAGTGGCGCTGAGGAGTTTTTGGAATCGGTTAAGACTGATATTTTCAAAGACCAGGTCTTTGTCTTTACCCCTAAGGGGGAGATAAAGGATTTACCCAAGGGCTCAACGCCACTTGATTTTGCCTACCGGGTCCATACCGAATTGGGACACCGCTGTATTGGCGCTAAAGTAAACGGCCGACTGATGTCTCTTGAGCACCAGCTTGATAACGGTGATGTTGTCGAAATCTTATCATCCAAGCGGGATAAAGGTCCCAGCCGAGACTGGTTAAGCCCCCATCTAGGTTATATTAAAACTTCCCATGCTCGAGAAAAACTCCGGCAGTGGTTTAAGAAGCAGGAGCGGACAGAGAACATTGAGCGTGGGAGGGAACTATTAGAGCGGGAGCTTAATCGCCTTGGCCTTAAAATTGGTGACAGGGAAGCACTGGCTAAGCTTTTTAAGTATGACGATGTGGGTGATTTTTTGGCGGCTATTGGTTATGGCGGCGTCAGTACCCACCATATTGCCATAAAACTAACTGCTCAGCAAGAACAGCCGAGAGTGACTACTGAGATTGCACCACCCAAGCCCCCGGTCTCTACTGTTCAGGTGCTGGGTGTCGGTGACTTACTAACCAATTTAGGCAGGTGCTGTCATCCAGTTCCCGGTGATAAAATCATTGGCTATGTGACTCGAAGTCGAGGGGTGACAGTGCACCGTCAGGACTGTTATAATGTTGTTAGCGAGGATGAGCAGGAGAGGTTGATCGATGTGGAGTGGAGGCAAGCTGATTCTCTCCATCCCGTCAGGGTCTGTGTTAAGGCTTGGGATAGAGTAGGACTGATACGCGATATCTCCACTATTGTCGCCGAGGAGAAGGTGAACATTACCAATATGAATGTTACTGAACACGGTGATGGCACTGCTTCTTTATATGTTGATTTAGAGACAAGAGGACTGGCACAATTGGGACGACTGCTGGCAAAAATTGAGGGCATCCGGGCAGTGACAAGTGTTGCTCGGGTAGGGGACGAATCTATGGTACAGTCTAGCTCTTCAACCTTGGGCAAGCAGGTGAAACTTAGGGCTAAGCTCTTAGAATAATCTTAATGGAGGTAGACAAGTGCCCAATACTAAGTCAGCCAAAAAACAGGTGCGAGTATCCCAGAGAAGGCAACAGCGAAATAAGCCTGTGCGTAGCCAAGCTAAGACCATGGTGAACAAAGCAGAAGAGATTGTCTTCTCTGGCAAGCTTGACGAAGCTCATAGCGCAGTGACAACCGCTGTCAGTTCTTTGGACAAAGCGGCTCAAAAGGGGGTCATTCACCCCAATAACGCCGCCCGCAGAAAATCGCGACTTTTAAAAAAGCTGAATAAGGCTCTGGTTGAATCTAAAGGCTAAATAATCTGTCCTTTCTTAAAGAAAAAAGCATCTTACCAGACAAGGAAATTGCTGTGCCTGTAGCGTCGGTGTGGTGGTTTACCACTATCTTTTGACTAGATATCGAAGCTCTTAAGCCATCAATTTGATAAAACTCCCTTTTTAGTATCGAGTTATAGGATAGATATTGCACTTATTGATTGTGGCAAGATAGGTGGGTGGTGTAGAACTAAGCAGATAGCCGATAATGATAGCTATTGCCTCGTTCATCTTGATCTCCGGGGAGCTTACTTTTTATAGACTGGTGTGCACCAGGCAAGGTATTTGGGGATTTTACCTTTTATCATATCAAAGTAGAGTTTTTGTAACTTACCTGTTATCTCGCCAATACCGCCACTGCCTATCTGGCGATGATCTATTTCAGCTACTGGGGTTAGATGAGCGGCGGTGCCGGTCAGGAAGCACTCGTCGGCAGTATAAAGTTCACCGCGATCGACTGGTCTCTCTATAGTTTCTATACCCAACTCGTCTTGGGCCAACGTTATTACCGTATCCCGGGTAATGCCCATCAAGATGCTATTATAGCTGGCCGGGGTAACCAATTGCCCATTTATCAGGAGAAAAATATTTTCACCACTCCCCTCTGATACATAGCCATCCGAGGTGAGCATAATTCCCTCGTCAAAACCGTTTTCCATGGCTTCTGTTTTGGTTAAAGCGTTATTTATGTAGAGGCCGGTAATCTTTGACTGCGGTGGGATTACGTTACTATCAGGGCGCCGCCATGAAGAGACGCAGCATTTAGCAGCATCCATATCCAGATAGCGCCCCCAAGGGATGGCAAAGACCAGGAAGTCATCTTCTAGGTTGTGGAGGCGGACACCTAGGGCATCCGAACTTTTGTAGGCCAGAGGGCGGATATATATATCCTCCTCAAAACCGCATTTCTCTACTAGCTGAACTGTTATCCGGTATAGTTCGTCTACGGAGTGAGGTAGGTTAATCTTTAAAAGACGGCAGCCTTTTTGCAGTCGTTTATAGTGCTCTCTAAGACGGAATATGTATAGTTGTTGCTGTTCACTGTTCCAGTTACCTCTAATACCCTCAAAGAGAGCGGTGCCGTAGTGAAGGGCATGGGTCATAACTCCGATTTTGGCGGAGGCTAAAGGGACAAACTTCTTATGAAAAAAGGCATATGACGGCATTGCTGAAGTCTCCTTTTTTGGTTTTGGGATTATAGTTGGTATTTGACCATAACATAAGTAGTGCCATCTAAAGGTTTTTGCCACAGCTTGAGCAAAACTTGCTGCCGGGAAGGTTAGGCTGTGAGCAGGCTAAGCAGGTCAGGCTTTTACCTAGCTGGCTTTCGCCGAAAAAGAGTTTTAAGTGTGGCCATGGAATCTCAATTTCCTCTTTGTCAAAGGCTGCTTTAAGCCTCTTTCGTAGCTCACCGGTCAGCTCCCACTGCTTCATCGGCTTGGTCTCACCCAGTATTTTTATATCTATACCGGAATCACCAAATTTATTGACCCTGAGTGCCTGAGGAGCAGTGCGTATGAATCTACCGAAGTATTCATCCTCAGCCAGTTCTTTGCCTACTCGATTTATTACCGCCATTACTCGCTCAAGATCCTCATCGTAACCTACCGAAATATCCAAGTTGACTCGAGCCCAATCCCGAGTATAGTTTGAAGTGGTAGTAATTTGGCCATTAGGGATAGAGTGAACTATGCCATCAAGGTCGCGCAGCACTGTTCTCCTTAAGTTAACATCCACCACCAGACCGGCGATATCGGCAATCTTGGCCACATCACCCTTGTTATATTGGTCTTCAAGGATGATAAACAGCCCGTTAAGATAGTCTTTTATTAGGCTCTGGGCACCAAAGCCGACAGCTATACCGAGGACGCCGGCGCTGGCCAGCATCGGGCCAATTTCTATTGTCAGTTCAGAGAGTACCATGAGCAGAGCAATAAAAACCAGAATAATAAAGGCTATGCCGGTAAGAAAGCGGCTGAGTGTTTGTGACCGCTTGGCCAGTTCCTCCTTGGCACGACGCTTCTTACCCCTTACTGTGACCGACCTATCGACGAGTCGAGGTATTGCTACCTTGATTACTTGGTAAGTTATATACGCAAGCAAGAGAATAATGAGAATGGTAATTCCGGATCCCAAAAGCCAGTTGCTGATATTTGCCCACATAGCTATGGCCCTCCAAAAAACAACTTGAGTGTATTATAACATACTAGCTATCTAGGAGGTCGAACCCCAATAGCTAATATCGCCATGTAGTTGTTAGTCACCTCTTTATAGTCCAGCCTTCCAAATTCTAGGAGGCTAGACTTATTTCTGGAATGGGGCTCCTATCTAGATAAATTCGGTATCCCTAGCATATAACCACCCTCGTTTTCGAGGAAGATATCCTTTAGCCTGAGCATTCGTCCGGTCTGGATTGAAGTAAAGCCGTATTTGTTACGGATGTGGTCAATGGCTCTATCTAGGCGCTCCAGTCTGGCGGATTCTGAGTCTAACATATGAAGTTGTCGCCCCGACTTAGTTAGGCTTGATACCCCAATACCAAGCAGACGGACAGTCTGTTTTTGCTGGGATAAGGTACTTTTTAAGAGCTTTAGCCCGGTTAAAAAGATGGTTTGGTCGGAGTTGATTTCTTTCTTTAGACTGTGGTGGCGGGTGATGGTATTAAAATCGGCGTAACGGAGTTTTAGAGTTACGCACCGGGTTTGCTTACTCTGCTGGCGTAGTTCACTGCCGACCCGCTCGCTGAGATAACGGAGTGTTGCCTCTAGGAACGATTGTTGGCGGGTATTCTCAGCAAAAGTGGTTTCTCGACTGATAGACTTGGCTTCTCGAGGTGGCTCTACTTTCCTGTTATCAATGCCGTTTGAAAGTCGATGCAGAACCTCACCAAAGGCGCCGCATCGGCTTTTTAGAACGTCGGGCGGCATAAGAGATAGTTTACCTATAGTATCAATGCCTAAGTTCTTTAATTTTGGTTCCGTCTTTTTGCCGACGCCTGGTAGTTTACTGACCGGCAGTGGTTTAAGAAAGGAGCGCTCCTCTCCTAGAGCAACCTCTAGCAGGCCGTCTGGCTTAGCTAGTTCTGAGGCAATCTTGGCCACTACCTTGGAACTGGCGATACCCACTGAAGCTGAGAGCCCCAGTTCGTCTTTAACCTGTTGCTTTATATTGCTCGCCATTTTAAATATTGAGCCATGCAGCGACTCAAATCCAGTTACATCCAGATAGGCTTCATCAAGGCCCACTGGCTCGAGGAATGGTGAGAAATCGGCTAGGATGGCTATAAACTTTTGTGATGCCTGGCGATATTTAGTAAAGTTGCCTTCTATAAAGATGGCTTGGGGGCAGAGGCGGCTGGCGGTAGCGAGAGGCATACCGGCATGTAAACCAAATTCCCGGGCTTCGTATGAAGCGGCGGCGACTACCCCTC
>CAJWSH010000009.1 GCA_913046255.1 uncultured Dehalococcoidales bacterium | reverse complement strand
AGAGTATAAGCTCGCTTACACAAGAATGGGAGAGGCTTTCTATAGAACTTGAGAGAATGAAACGAGAGTTTGAGAAAGCGAAGAGTACCGCCGAGACTTGAGTTAAGGTTTCAGTCCCACTAAAACTCTCCTTATCCGATCATTTTTTTGGCAGCAGCTAATGCTTTCTCCACCTGCTTTGGTGCGGTTCCACCTATAGTATCCCTTAAAGCAACAGATGAAGCTACCGTGATACTTTTGGCATCCTCTCCAAACAGAGGGGAAAAGCGCTTAAACTCACTGAGACTAAGCTCACTAAACAACTTTTCTTTTTCTATGGCATAGCTTACCAGCCTGGCAACAATACTATGAGCATTGCGAAAGGTCTCTCCTTTGCTTACTAGATAATCAGCTAAATCAGTGGCTAGAAGATAACCCCGGCTTACCACCCTTTCCATATTTTCAACTTTAACTTTTATGGTTTTAATCATATTGCTAAATACCTCAAGGGTAGACAGCAACGTTTCAACCGTGTCAAACAGACCCTCTTTATCCTCTTGCATATCTCTGTTGTAGGCAAGGGGTAGACCTTTCATCATTACCAGCAGCGCCACAAGTCTGCCATAGACCCGTCCTGCCTTACCTCGGGCTAGTTCGGCAACATCAGGGTTCTTTTTTTGAGGCATAAGACTACTGCCAGTAGCATAAGCCTCATCCAACTCAATAAAGTTAAACTCTGCTCCCGACCACAAAATAATTTCCTCAGCTAGCCGTGAGAGATGCATCATACAAAGACTGGCGGCCGCCCCGTATTCAATTACGAAATCCCTATCAGAGACAGCGTCAATACTATTGGATGTTATTTGGCTAAAGCCCAGCTCACGGGCTAGAAACTCCCGGTCAATGTTATACGTTACCCCAGCTAAAGCCCCGCTGCCCAGAGGCATGACATCAGTACGCCTGAGAGAGTCTTTAAACCGTTCAATATCGCGCTGGAGCATCTCAAAATAGGCCAATAGATGATGAGATAGGAGTACCGGTTGTGCCGGTTGCAGATGTGTATAACCCGGCAAGACTACACTTTTATTTTCGTAAGCTAAACTAATTAGCGCTCGTTGTAACTGCCTTATCCCGGTTAGAGTATTAACAATTGCCTCTTTCACATAAAGACACATATCCAGAGCCACTTGGTCATTTCGGGAGCGAGCCGTATGCAGTTTGCCCGCCACCTTACCGACAAGTTCTAATAATCGGGCTTCAATAGCCATATGTATATCTTCCAGTTCTAATTTAAACTGAAATATACCTTGTTCAATCTCTTCCCTCACTGATACCAACCCGTTAATAATAACTTCAGCTTCTTCGGCTGAGATTATGCCCTGTTTGGCCAGCATCCCAGCGTGAGCAATACTACCATTAATGTCATGGCGATACAGTCGCCAGTCGAAAGGCAAGGAAGAAGTATATTTTACCACTAGCTCATCAGCGGCTTTTTGAAAACGACCTCGTATGTGACTCATTTACTTTCCTTTACTGTTTTACTTGGTTTCATAATATTTAATGGCCCTCCAGACTCACCTAATGGCTGTATCTGAGCCTGGGTTCTAACCGATAATCCCCAAAGATGAATAAATCCCGAGGCAGCACTCTGATCAAACTGGTCACCTTTGTCATAGGTAGCCAGGCCGTAGCTGTATAATGATAGCGGTGATTTGCGTCCGACGACACTTAAGCTTCCCTTAAACAACTTGAGTCTGACTGTACCAGTAACAAAACGTTGTGTGCTTGTGATGTAGGCAGCTAAATCCTGATGCTGGGCACTAAACCAGAGGCCATCATAGACTAGGTCAGCGTATTCCTGGGCTACTCTTTGTTTGAAGTGAAGCTGTGATTTTGACAGGGTAATAGCCTCCAGCGCCCGATGAGCTTCAAGGAGGACGACCGCTGCCGGCGCCTCATAGATTTCTCTTGACTTTATACCCACTAGCCGATTTTCTACATGGTCAATCCGACCGACACCGTGATTGCCAGCCAGCTTATTTAGGCGCGTAATCAAGCTTATTCCATTCAGTTTCTGCCCATCAATAGCCACCGGGGTGCCTGCCTCAAAGTCAATCTCTACATAGCCAGCCTCATCTGGAGCTTCCTGGTATGATTTTGTCCAAGAAAATACTTCCTCCAGTGGCTCAATCCAAGGGTCTTCCAGGACACCGCACTCGATACTTCTTCCCCAGAGGTTCTCGTCAATTGAATAGGGACTAGCCAGAGTTATCGGCAGCGGGATATTATAGCGCTTAGCATAGTTAATAGCCTCTTCTCGGGTCATACCCCACTCCCTAGCAGGGGCCATAATTTTAAGATCTGGCGCCAGAGCACTAATACTGACTTCAAATCTCACCTGATCATTACCCTTGCCGGTACAGCCGTGAGCCACGGCCTGAGCACCTTCCTCACGGGCTATATCCACCAGCAGTTTAGCTATTAATGGGCGAGAGAGGGCAGTGGCCAATGGGTAGCGCTCCTCATAAAGTGCATCTGCCTTAAGCGCCGGCAAAACAAAATGATTGACAAATAGCTCCTTAGCGTCTTTTACCAGTGCCTTTATGGCACCAATTTTAAGTGCCTTATCCAGTACAGTGGAAAAATCAGACTCATTGCCGATATTGATGGTAAGAGTAATGACATCCATGTCATACTGCTCTTTAAGCCACTTGATCGCCACCGAGGTGTCCAGCCCACCACTGTAAGCCAATACTACTTTATCTCGCATTTTTTGCCTTCCTTAAACTAATTAGATTATTTGCTACTTTTTAAAGCGAAGTTTAACTTCTCAAATATATTCCATATGTGATCTTTAGCCAAGACATTATCACTGTTTGGTTCCAAAAGACTCGTACAAGAATTTTGTAATCTGAGAACGAACCTCGGGATATTCCCATCGGTAGTCATGGCCCGGAGCTCCTATATAAAACAGTATTTTGCCAGTATTTTCTTGTGATATGCCAAACATGGCTTCCAAGTTGGCGCGAATAATAGCAAAAATATCCCCTTGGCTAAAGGCATCAGCGACTTCTCCGTTGCTCCTTAATACCAGTGACTTGCCTGAGACAGTATTGTTGTTCCAAAAAGGAGGACCCATCTGGATGCTATAAAGTTGAGGGTTGTCACTAAGAATACTCATCACACTAGTACAAATGAGGCTACCTTCGCTTTCACCGGCAATAATCACTCTGAGGTCCGGGATATGATTGGTAAGGAACTTCACTCTGGTGATTAAATCTTTAGCTTTTGACGGATAGCGGGTTGCTATCTCCACAGACTCATTGATAATAACTTGCCAACTTTCGTATGTCCGCAAATGATTAAGAAATAGTGTAGTGTAACCTAGGCTGGCCAATTCAGACGAAATACCAGTAACAATACCCATCCCAAATGGGGAATCTTCAATGGGAGTCCATCCCCAACCGCCTGAGTTAAAAATTATAACGATATCCTTATCTTTGGCCATCAAATACGTAGCTTGAAGCTGACTTATAAAATCTTGGTGTTTTTCCCTGGCATCACCGAAAAGCTCAGTAGCCAACATATTAGCATCATCAACTATATGCTGCGGAACTACCGAAAAATCATTGATTGACAAAGGGATACCCCCTGTACCCACTTCAGAAACAGTCGCTAGCACCACTGGCGATGGAACCACTAGCACGATAACCAATGACAGGATTACAATTAAATTTACTCCTATTTTGAGCCAGCGCATTTTAGCGTTCATGCCAACATTCTGCCTTTTTATATTTTACTGGCAATACTTGATAGTGCCTCATCTAGAATGCCTAATGCTTCATCCACTTCATAGTTTCCGATATTAAGTGGCGGTATAAAACGTAGAGCATTAGGTTTCAGATTATTTACCAACAATCCGCCATCAAGGCAGGCCATCGTTAGTTGTGGGGCAATATCATGGCTAAACTCCATGGCAACAAGAAGCCCTGGACCACGCACATCAGTGATAAACTTGAATTTCTGTGCTAAGTTTCTTAGCCCATCAGTGAGATAGCGGCCCACACTCTTAACATTACTAGCAATATCGTGGTCAATAATAAATTTAAGGGTAGCATAACCAGTGGCACAGGCCACCGGATTACCGCCGAAAGTAGAGCCGTGTTCTCCGGGAGTAAAAACAGAAGCGCTATCTTTAGCAAGCATCGCCCCAATTGGTATACCGTTGGCCAGACCTTTGCCTAGTGTCATTATATCAGGTTCAATTCCGTACTGCTGGTAAGCAAAAAGCGTTCCCGTACGGGCCACGCCGGTTTGAACTTCATCCAAGATAAGAAGAATACCATTTTCGTCACACCAGGCACGCACTGTTTCAAGATAACGATCATCAGGCAGGTTGATTCCACCTTCTCCTTGCACTGGTTCTAGCATCACAGCGCAGACCTTACATGTAGTCGCCGCCTTTATCGCCTGAATATTATTAAAGTCCACATTTATAAAGCCTTCCGGTAGAGGAATATACGGTCGTTGAAATTTAGACTGTCCGCTAGCTGATACCATAGCCAGAGTACGACCATGAAAAGAGCCACTGGTGGTAATAATCTCGTAGGCCCCGCCTAGGTGTAACTTTCCGTATCGGCGTGCCAACTTGACCGCTCCTTCAGCAGCCTCAGCACCGCTATTACAAAAGAAAACTTTATTGAGACAGCTATTCTTAACCAACAGCTCGGCCAGCTGAATCTGTGGTATGGTGTAGAAGCTGTTTGAAACCTGAATGAGAGTCTTAACCTGCTCTGTTACTGCTTTAACAACTGTAGGGTGGCAATGCCCCAGAGAATTAACAGCCCAGCCAGCAACAAAATCCAGATACTCTCGGCCATCCTCATCCCACACCCTTGCCCCTCGTCCCCTGACCAAAGTTAGCGATAGGCGCGTAAATGTAGGCATAAAGTATTTATATTCCAGTTCCTGCCAGTTACTCATTATTACGTCCTGTTAAAAGATTATTTATCAATCCTACCCGTTTAAACTTCCTCTTCATTCCTTTGATAAATTTTCTGTATTGTTGTGCCCAATCCACCGGCCTCTACCTCCCTGAGCAGAGCATGGCTCTGCCTGCCATCTATTATGGCACAGGCGATTGCCGCATTAGATGTAGCTTTCAGGCAAGTTTTAATTTTGGGAATCATACCTCTCGAAGCCACACCTGAATCCAGCAAAGTTTTGGCTTCAGACGGTGATAAGTGTGGCAAAAGCTTTCCTGATTCATTGCAGATACCGCCTATATCAGTCAAGAAAATAAGCTTTTTGGCATCGATAGCGGTAGCGATTTCGCCGGCCACAGTATCTCCATTAATATTAAGCAGTAGTGGAGCCCTGCCTGGCTTACCAAATGCGTGAAGGCTTACCGGAGCGACTACTGGTATAAAACCTGAGCCCAGAAGAGTCATAAGCAGAGTCAGATTTACCCTAGTTACAGTACCAGTAGAACCCATTTTTTTATCCTTTATTTTCCCTTGGATGAGAGCGCCATCAACACCGCTGACGCCTGCCGCCTGTCCGCCAGCAGTAATAATAGCCGCTACAATCTCCTTGTTAACCAATCCCGCCAATACCGCCGTTACCACCTCAAGCGTCACCTCATCGGTAATACGCTCCCCCTGGAAAAAAGTGGTTACAACACCTCGTTTTTGTAGCCACTCGGTTACCAGGTTTTGACCGCCGTGAACTATAATCAAAGACTTGCCTTGTTTCTGGAGACGCACTATATCTTGAATTGTACTATCAGAACTATCAAACATAGAACCGCCAAGCTTAATCACAATAGTTTTATCTAGCTTATTAGTCAATTTTTGCCTCTTGCTTTTAAATAAGATGAACCATATTTATACTAAAGTGCCATCAGGTCGTGTACTGACTGTTAATAGTTACATAATCGGAAGATAGGTCACAGCCCCAGGCAGTCGCTCTGGCTCTTCCCAGATTAAGATTGATGCTTATAGACACCTCGTCATTATTTAAAGCTAGAACCGCCTTCTTTTCATCAAAAGGCAAAGCTATGCCCTCTTCTACTAGGCAAATACCACTCATGGAAAGGCTTATTTTTGACTCTACCACCTCGGCACCACTCCGTCCCAGTGCAGCTGTAATCCGTCCCCAATTAGGGTCACTACCATGCACTGCCGCCTTCACCAAGGGCGAACTGGCTATTGTCCGAGCAGCTGACCTGGCTGAAGCTAAACTTAATGCCCCACTAACGGTAACCTCAATAAGTCTACCAGCCCCTTCACCATCTCGGGCAATGGCTTTAGCTAGATAGATGCATACCTGGTTTAATGCCCGCTGAAAGGCAGTCGCCGACTTCGTCCTCTGTTTGATTAGCCCGTTATCCGCCAGTCCGTTAGCCATCAGCAGCACAGTATCATTAGGGGAAGTATCTCCATCTATAGAGACCATGTTAAAAGAAATATCTACCGCATTGCGTAGTGCCGTGCTCAGAAAATCCATGTCCACAGCAGCATCAGTAGTTAAGAGAGAGAGTAAGGTGCCAAGCCGAGGATGAATCATCCCAGAACCCTTGGCAACCCCACCAATTGTAAATTCATTCCCTTTAACTCTGACGGCTACTTCTTTGGTAACGGTATCTGTAGTCAGCATCGCCTGGGCCAGTGCATGACCACCATCACCAGATAGAGTAACCCGTGCCATTCCTACCCTCAAGAGTTCCAGATTGAGTCTCTGCCCGATTACCCCGGTACTAGCAACTAAAACAGACTCGGGTTGTACCTCTATCTTCTTCGCAGCCAAAGCTGCCATACTAATAGCATCAGCAAACCCTTGCTCCCCAGTACCAGCATTGGCTAAGCCACTGTTTACCACCACTGCCTTAATTGACTTACTGGGTAACCGCTTCTGACACAGGACTACTGGAGCTGCTTTAATTTTGTTAGTCGTAAATAAACCCACGGCCACTGAAGGAGCTTCAGAAAAAAGAATGCCCAAGTCCAAATTATACTTGGCTTTCTTGTTTATACTGGCAAAAGTAGCACCGGCCTGAAATCCTCTGGCCGATGTAACTGTGCCCTCAGGGATAAGCTCAATTTCAGCTTCCATAGTGGCTAAAATATACCACAGAAGTATAGCTAAGGCAATGAAAGGGCAACACTGATTAAATAAAATTAAAATGGCAAAACGTCAATTTATATCATGTGTAAGACTTGACAAAGACTGTGTGGCCATTCAATAATGAGTAAATTATTCACTGCTAAGATGACTATTTCTTAAATTCGCTGTTAAGGAGGCAACAACTTGTGAAATGGAGTTGGGTTGGTGCAATCTTAATTGTCGTTGGTGTTCTCGTACTGATTTTTCCTGAGCTTGTTATCTTAATAATTTCGAATCTAGTAGGTATCACTATAGTTCTAATCGGAGTATTTTACTTTCTCAGAGCTCAGAGGTGAAATTACCAAATTGTCTTTAATATCGATATCTGAAATAGCTGCAAGACAATGATCAATTCATTGAGTCTATTCCTGCTTTCCTGTCTGTTAACTGAGAAATATCAGAACCACTTAGTTTGATAATCTTGGACCTTCCACGACCATCTGTTAAACTGGCATTACTATTTAAGTCTAACCCCATTGAACGAACATCAGGATGAGTGTTAATCCATAACAAAACTATTTGCGGTCATGCCAACTTCTCATCTATCGCTACTGAAAGCATTTATGGTATTTCTTGCCAACTCGAGGAGTGGGTAATTGATTAGCAAATGGACTACACAGCCTTAGCCGGTTTTCGTTGTGTACGTAGGCATCTGGTGCATAAGTTCAGCCGTTTTTTTTGGCCATCTATTATAAGAGTGGCCGGGTGGATATTGGGCAGCCACTGGCGATTGGTATGCCGCTTGGAATGACTGACATTATGACCGAACTGGGCTGATTTACCACACAGATCACATTTCAATATCTCTTCCCTTTTGACTAGCAAAATAAATTAATGTACAATCCCGTTGATAATACTATCATAACGAAAAAGACTTGACAAGGAGTGAGAGTGATAAGTATTTTTAAAAGAGTGACATAATGGATAATAAAACAAACATTATCAACGGACAAGACCTATGGGAAATGTTTGCTGCGGCGACTAACTGGTTGGAAAAGAGTGCTCCAGATATAGATGCCATGAATGTCTTTCCAGTGCCTGATGGTGACACCGGGACTAATATGCTGCTCACTATGCGTTCCACAATAGAGGGAATCGGCAAAGTTCGTAATCATAATATTTCATCGGTGGCTCAAGCTATGGCTAGAGGAGCATTGATGGGTGCCAGAGGTAATAGTGGCGTTATTCTGTCGCAATTCTGGAATGGCTTAGCGAAGGGTTTGGCAGAAAAGGAAACATGCAACGGCAGTGACCTAGCTGATGCTCTTACACAGGCATCCTTAATGGCCTACAAAGGGCTTTCTAATCCTGTGGAAGGGACCATTCTTACCGTGATCAAAGATATCGCTGTGGCTGCCCAAATGCAGATTGCCAGTGGTAGTGAGGGCATTGTTTCGATCGTAGAAGCGACAGTTGATGCCGCCAATGAATCGGTGGCTAATACACCCGCTCTTCTTGGCGCATTGAAGGAGGCCGGGGTGGTGGATGCCGGTGGGCAGGGTCTATATACCATCCTAGAAGGCGCCTTATATTACTTGAAAGGTGAGACAGAGCAGGTACAGTTTCGCAAGCCCCAAATGATTACTAGTAACATACTACTAACATCATCTGCTATTACGGCGCCAGAAAGATTGTCTGTTGATGAGATTCCTTTCGGTTACTGCACCGAGTTTATGCTTAAGGGAGAAAACCTTGAGCTGGATAAACTCAGGAAAAAGCTAACGAAGAAAGGAGAATCTCTGATTGTAGTCGGCGATGATACTATGATCAGGATTCATATCCACACCTTGGATCCGGGCAACGTTATTCATTATGCCACCTCACTGGGTACCATGCACAATATGAGCATACGAAATATGGATGAGCAACGCCTGGACTTCTTGGAGATACAGAGGGGGAAGACACCGACGACTGGTATAGCGGTTATTGCTGTTGTTGCTGGTACCGGGCTAACTGATATTTTTAATAGCCTTGGAACCGCCATCGTCGTCCCAGGTGGGCAGACCATGAACCCCAGTACTAAGGATCTGCTTCAAGCTGTAGAACAAGCAACATCAGATAAAGTTATTATCCTACCCAATAACAAAAACATAGTACCTGCCGCCGAGCAAACCCAATCTTTGACCGATAAGAAAATTAAAGTGGTGCCGTCAGAGACAATCCCGCAAGGGGTGGCTGCCCTTTTAGCCTTTGATTATGAAGCGGACTTTGAGACCAATGGAAGACTTATGACGGAAGTTATCTCACTAATAAAAACTATTGAAATTACCAAGGCGGTACGTTCTGCCAAGATAAACGGACTTAATATTAAGAAAAAACAGGTCATCGGCCTTCTGGATGGCAATTTGATAGCTGCTGGTAATAAAAATGTTGATGTTTTTAATGATGTCTTGTCCAAGGTGAATTTAGACAAAGCTGAGGTAGTTACAATATACTATGGGGTGGATACCAAAGAAGTTGAAGCACAGCAGATTAGCACTAGTATCTCAGAAGTACACCATGACCTTCAGATTGAGATAGTTAAAGGTGACCAGCCACACTATAATTATATCATCTCCATTGAATAATAATAAGCATATAGGGGGCTAAGAAATGGTAGTCAAAATCGTTACTGACAGTCTATCTGATATTACTAGTGACATAGCTGAAGAGCTGGGGATTACTGTGGTTCCACTAACAGTAACTTTCGGCCATGAATCTTTTCTTGATCGGGTTACTATGACTACCGATGAATTTTATCATAGGTTAGCTCACGATGCTAACTGGCCTAAGACCACACAACCATCTCCTGGTGATTTCGTCAATATCTACAACAAATTGGCGAAGGAAACTGATGAAATTCTAGTTATTACTCTGTCCAGTAAACTCAGTGGTACCTATGAATCAGCCCTAAACGCCAAGAGTGCGATAGAGAAGAAGTGCCGCATTAATGTAATTGATTCACTAATGGTGGCGATGGGCCTAGGGCTGATAGTTATTGCCACCGCTAAGGCATCCCAGAGCGGAGCCAATCTGGATGAATTGACTGATTTGGTACATCAGGCTATGTCCCGCTCGCACATGATTGCGTATTTTGATACTCTCAAATACTTAGCCAAAGGAGGGCGT
The DNA here is from genome assembly GCA_913046255.1 of uncultured Dehalococcoidales bacterium. Lineage (GTDB taxonomy): Bacteria > Chloroflexota > Dehalococcoidia > Dehalococcoidales > ARS1013 > ARS1013. Next base: position 7,390 of record CAJWSH010000009.1, on the reverse strand, counting down.
ATCGGTAAGGCAAAGGGCTTTCTAGGCTCAGCGTTATCTTTCAAACCGATACTCACTATGAAGGATGGTGTGCCAGCCCAGCGGACTAGAGTTCGGTCTTTAGGCGCTGGCATGGACTATCTCTACAACTTTGTCGCCAGCTTTCCTCGTATTGAAGAGCTAGCCGTGGAGCATGCCACCACCCCTGATGAAGCCGATAAGCTGGTCGAGCGCCTCAATTCGCTCTATCCCAAAGAGCGTATCTACCGCTCAACAATCAGCCCAGTGCTGGGGACATATGGTGGTCCCGGAGCTATGGCGATAACTGTTCTGGAAGCGAAAGGAAATTAATCTAGGGGCAAACGGAGGCAGGAGCTTGTCGGTAGAGTTTGCTCCACTGCGCAAGATTCTTGAGCTTGAACGTAAAAGAGGTTATTCCGATTCAGCAGTAATCGGCGGACTGGATAAATTCCTCAACAAATGGGTTCCTTTGTCTATAGAGGCAATAACCGAGTCTCAATCTCTAAAGCACTTTCACAAATTTCGCATGGTTAGCTCAAACTATGCCACACTCAACAGACAACAGCGTAAGGTATGGGTTAAGGATGTTCTTAGGTTTTTATCTGAGATTGAATATTTAATAGATAAGAAAGCCAAAGATAAACCATCCTCAGTAATACGCCAACCAACCTTAAAGCCAAGAGTAAAACAGATAGCTACCAACCACTCCTTAAATTCACCAATTACCGTTATAAAAGGTGTCAATCAAAATATGGCGGCTAAATTCGACAAGCTAGGTGTTAGCACAGTACGAGACCTCTTATATTTCTTCCCCAATCGTCACCTTGACTATAGCCAACGGAAACTTACCTCCGAGCTTGTCGAGGGTAAAGAGGAGACTATTATTGCCAATGTGTGGCAGGTACGTGAGGTCAGGCTTGGTAAACGGCGCTCTACCGAGGCTATTGTCGGTGATGAAAGTGGTAACGTAAGAGTGGTATGGTTTAATAACCCCTATCTGGTTAAACAACTAGCCACTAATAAACGAGTAGTCTTAAGCGGTCGGGTAACTGTATTTAATGGACAACGGGTATTTGAATCCCCGGAGTGGGAACTGGCCGAAGATAAAGAACTGATACACACCGGGCGTTTGGTTCCACTTTATCCGCTGACCCGAGGACTCAAGCCTCGTCAAGTAAGAAAGCTAATGAAGGCTGTTGTTGATCAGTGGGCACACAAGGTAGAAGACTGTCTGCCGCCAAGACTGCAAGAGCGATGTAATCTCTTAAAACTGCCTGAGGCTCTTTCTCAGGCTCATTTTCCTGAGGATGAAGAAACCAAGGATCGAGCACGGATACGTCTGGCTTTTGATGAACTCTTTCTCCTGCAATTCGGCGTATTAAGCAGAAAACGTCAGTGGCAGGAAGGTCAGCCAAGTAGTCCCTTTACTCTTAAGGCACCGGTGCTTGAGACCTTGTTTGGATCTTTGCCATTTGAGTTAACCGCAGCTCAACAGAAAGTGCTAAAAGAGCTACTGGCTGACCTAGAGAAGCGAATCCCGATGTCTCGCCTGTTACAAGGGGAGGTGGGTAGTGGCAAGACAGTAATAGCTCTGGCTATCCTGCTCATGGCAGCGGCTAATGGCTACCAAGGAGCATTTATGGCGCCTACCGAGATTCTGGCTGAGCAGCACTTTACCACTATCTGGCACCTTCTATCCAGAGCCGGACACCAGGAAGTAACAGAGGAATATCTGTATAGTTACTCCGGGATACTGCCACGTCCGATTATCGTAGCCTTGCTCATCGGTGATATTAAGGGAGCTAGAAAGCAGGAGCTGCAAAAGCGTATCTCAGAAGGAGAGATAGATATTGCTATCGGCACCCATGCCCTTATTCAAAAAGGCGTGGAGTTTGCTCGACTGGGACTGGCCGTGGTTGACGAACAGCATCGTTTTGGGGTTACCCAGCGTTCAGCGCTACGCCAAAAAGGATTCAGTCCCCATGTGCTAGTTATGACAGCAACCCCCATACCACGAACTCTGGCACTAACTTTATATGGCGATCTTGATCTGTCGGTGATAGATGAGTTGCCGCCGGGGAGACAGATGATAAAGACAAAGTGGCTTAAATCACAACAAAGAGAGAGTGCCTATGCTTTTCTGCGCCGCCAGTTAGCTATTGGTCGCCAAGCATTTATTATCTGCCCCTTGGTTGAGGAATCAGAGGCCATTCAGGCCCGAGCAGCCATTGCCGAATATGAACGTCTGTCCCAAGAGATCTTTCCCCAACTTAAACTAGGCTTGCTTCATGGGCGTATGTCAGCAGCACAGAAGGACAAAGTGATGCGCCGCTTTCGCTCTGGCGAGCTCAATATTCTGGTTTCAACGCCGGTGGTAGAAGTTGGCATTGATGTGCCTAATGCCACAGTTATGCTAATAGAGAGTGCCGATCGCTTTGGCCTGTCGCAGCTACACCAGTTTCGCGGGCGAGTGGGCAGAGGCAAAGAACAGAGCTACTGCATGTTACTAGCCGAGAATCCATCGGAAATCAGTAGAGCGCGCCTGGATATAATAGAGAAGGTTCAGGATGGTTTTGAGCTGGCGGAAGAGGACTTGAGGCTACGAGGTCCAGGAGAGTTTTTTGGTACTCGTCAGAGCGGACTGCCTGATCTACGTATGGCTAAACTTTCTGATGTGGCTCTCTTAGAACTTGCCCGTAGTGAAGCAATAAGACTATTTGAAAAAGACCCAATTTTAGGGCAGCCTGAGCATCAACCTTTGGCTAAAGAGTTAGCTCGGGCATGGACGACAGAGGCTGGAGAGTGGAATTAGATACGAAAAGAGAGATTAATAAACAATGCCAATTTATCCTTTTCTCACTTCTGTTGTGTTATAATCTAGATGTAAAACTAAGTTTAAGATAGATATAACTAAGAATCAACCCGTTATAGTTTGGCTTTTCTAAAAACATCGCCTGTGCTATAATTAGAGTTACGGAAATGGCTTTTTCTCTTGGTTTGGATATTGGCTCAGTGATGGCCAAGCTGGCACTCATTGATGATGCTAACAGAATTATCAGGCTTGACAGCGAAAAAATAATCTCCAATCCTACAGCGGCGGTTAATTCACTGATTGGCCGACTGGGAGAAAAGGTAAATCTCGAACAAATTGTCTCGGCTGGTGTTTCTGGCTCAGGTAAGGGTATCATTCCCGAAGAGCTTAACTGGGCCGAGTATGGCAGTCCACTGTCCATTGCTGCTGGACTGCTCCATTGTCATTCCGATGCTAAAACCATCATTGCTGTTGGCGGGCAGAGTTCCCTCGTCATAGAGTTGAAAGATGGTTTGACAAAGCCATGGCAGGTAGCCTCAACCCCTCTTTGTGCCGTCGGTACTGGACGGTTTCTGGAACAGCAAGCATATCGGCTTGGTATCAGTCTGGATGACTTCGGACGGCTCGCACTTGAATACTCAGGCAGTCCACTCAGGATAGCCGCCAGATGTAGTGTCTTTGCCAAGACTGACCTTATTCATCTGCAGCAAAAGGGTACCCCACTTGACGCAATGCTTTACAGCCTCTGTGAGAGCGTTGCTCGAATGGTAGCTTCTCTTAAGAAAGATGAGTTTTTAGCACCACTCTATTTTGTCGGCGGCGTAGCAGCCAACAAGGCTATAGCTAGGTCTCTTTGTGACGTGCTTTCAGCTAAGGATGAACATCAGGTGCAAATAGTTATTCCCGAGAACTATCTTTACACTGAGGCTTTGGGATCAGCTTTGCTTTCAACCAAGAGGAGATCACAGGTGGTTATGTTACCGGGAACACGTGCCCGACAATGCCATCTTGAGCTGCCCGGATTAAAAAGGATTCCTCGTCATCATAGTAGTTCAGATTATCGGATAGAGACATCAGTTATCGGCTATCTCGGGGTTGATGTTGGTTCTACGAGTACTAAGGCAGTAATAATTGACCAATCGGGTAGGATTTTAGCCAAAAACTATCTGATGACTGTAGGCAAACCTGTTGATGCTGTTAAAGAGGTCTTTAAGAATCTACTGCAGCTTGATGCTCACAAGGTCAGGATAGCCGGAGTGGGCGTTACTGGTTCTGGGAGATACCTGATTGGCAGTTTTATTGGAGCCGACCTTGTTAAGAATGAAATTACAGCACAGACCCGAGCCATTGCCGAGATAGACGCCGAAGCCGATATCATTGAGATCGGTGGCCAAGATTCCAAATTGGTTATCAAAAAGAATGGTGTTGTTGTAGACTATCAAATGAACAAAGCGTGTGCTGCTGGTACCGGCAGCTTTATTGATGAACTGGCTCAACTGCTCGGTGTCTCGGTAAGTAACGGAGATTTCGCTGCACTGGCATTTAAGGCGCCCTATACCATCGACCTAGGGAGCAAATGTACCGCCTTTACGGCACAGGCAGTAGCTTTGGCCCAACAGGAAGGCATATCACTGGAAGTTATTACCGCCAGTCTAGCTAATTCGATTGCTAAGAATTATCTGTCCAAAGTGGTAGGCCCTAGAAAACTGGGTAACAAGATTATCCTCACTGGAGCCGTATTTTACAATCAGGCTATTATCTCTGCCTTTCATGGGCAACTTGAAGGAAAAACACTGGACGTATCCGAGCATCGAGAAGTCAGTGGTGCTATAGGTGTCGCCCTTCTGGCGCAAGAAGAAGTGGTAAACCAGAGGTCGAAATTTAAGGGATTCCAGAAGGTTATTGGCAGCGAATGTGTTCTTTCCACTTTCACCTGCAAAGCATGCGAAGATAATTGCACTATTACTCAAATGCGAATGCCTAATGAGAAATCTACGTTCTATGGCAGCCGGTGCGACCGCTACGACAGTCAACTGAACAAGGGCAGAATGGAGACCTCTTTCGACGAACGAGGAAAGCTGCTCTTCCAGGAACATAAAGAAGATTCCGGCATTGGGTCCTCGGTGGGCATCCCAAGAGCACTGCTGATGTACGACTATGCGCCGCTGATTATCGGTTTCTTGAATGCTCTCAACGTCAGGGTCGTTCTTTCTGGCCAGACGACCAAGGAAATAATACAGCAGGCAGTCCAGTTAAGCCACACTGACAGTTGTTTTCCCCTCAAACTTCTTCATGGTCACGCTGCCAAGCTCGATGAGCTTGATTACATTCTCTTTCCGTGTGCTATCCGTCTAGGCAAAGGAGATGGCAACGAAAACCAGAAGTATGCCTGCCCTCTAATTCAAGCATCTCCATTCATAATTCGCCAGGCACTTAACTTGGGAGAACGGCTGGTGGTCCCCACAATTGACTTCATCCAAGGCAGTACTGATACGATAAATAGCCTAGCCGATGCCGCGGTAAAGATGGGCTTTAGCCGGAGCCGAGGTAAAAAGGCAGCCATGGCTGGTACTAAAGCGCAACAGAGGTACGAAGAAAATAGGGCAGCATTGGGCAGGAATCTACTAAAGCAACTTCATGAAAGTGATCAGTTAGGAGTGGTTATCTTCGCTAGGTCTTATATGTCGCAGGATTCGGGGGCTAATCTGGGTATAGCCGAAATACTGGCTAAGCTAGGGGTGGTCCCGATACCACTCGACTACCTTCCCCTTGATACAGTAGACCCCAAAGAATATTCGGACCGCCCATACTGGTTCTATGAGAGCAAACACATAGCTGCGGCTGCTATAACGGCTAATGACCCACAGTTATACGGATTAATGGTAACCAACTTCGGCTGTGGCCCAAACTCATTCATAGTTAAAATTGTGGAAGACATTATGGGTGGTAAACCTTTGGGCCAGCTGGAAATTGATGAGCATGCCGCTGAAGCAGGCATCGTGACCCGTCTCGAAGCCTTTGTCGATACCATTAAGGGATTTACCGGTTCGGGCAAGGAAAAGACAGTACAAAGCCAGGACATTTACCGAGGAGTAACACCAATTAATGGTTCAAAGAAGACGCTTCTCATGACTAGAATGGCACCTCACGTTGAAATTGTGGCTGCTGCCATGAATGCCTATGGTACCAAGGTGCTGGTGCTTCCTGAGTCAGACCAGCGTAGTCTTCACTACAGCAATCAACTTACATCGGGAATGGAGTGCCTCCCATATCGCATAACTCTAGGCGACTTTATGAAATTCTATTATGATAATGGGGTTCATGCGGAAGAATTTGAAGGGTTTATGGCTGGAGCTTACGGCCCATGTCGCTTTGGCAAGTACGCAATAGAACAGTCCCATGCACTTAAAGAGATAGGCTTTCGCCTTCCTATACGAACAGCTGTGTCGAACAACGCCTATCGTGATCTGAACCTAGGTCGTGATTTCGAACGGCTCGCATGGAAGGGTATTGTCGCTATGGACTGCCTAGAGAGGCTCGTTTGGCGCACCCGTCCCTACGAAAAACAATCTGGCTCAGCCGACCAATTGTTCACTGAGTACTCCAGCTGGCTTGCGGACTGCATACGCAGGAAGGGAACTGTTGATGATATTATGCGACAGGCAACCAATGAATTCAAGGCTCTAATTGACCCTGAGCAGCAGAGGAAGCCGCTGATTGGTATAAATGGCGAGATATATTTACGCTCCAACAGGTTTAGCAATAATGATCTGGTCAGAGTATGTGAAAATGCTGGCCTTGAAGTCATCGTTTCGCCAATGGGGGAATGGTTTCGCTATGTTTCACACCGCAGTGTTGAGGATGCCTTAAGAAATCGAAAGCTAAAGAAAATAATAGCCGGTCACATGAAGAAACTGATCCAAGAGCACGATGAGCACTCGATAGCTAGGCTCTGCCGCGGTCTGCTGGATGACGGAGAGCCGACCACGGCAGATATATTGGCAAACTCAAGCAAATGTCTTCCCTCCCAGTGTAGCAGTGAGGCAGTCCTCAGCATCGGTAGTGGCATCAGATGGATGCAGGATGACAGGTTTGCTGGTGTTATTTCAGTAATGCCCCATGGCTGTATGCCCGGTGGCATTGTGGCGGCAATGCTGGACAAGTTCGGCACTATTTACCAAAAACAATGGATCAGTCTTACTTATGATGGTTTCGCCGAGACTAACAATCTTACCCGAATAAATAATTTTGCCGAAGTTATCAGGTTTTGCAACGAAGAAAATCAGGCAAAACAGTTAGATAGATCGTCCCTTCTTAGAACTTGAATGGTATCCTTATAATCCATTAGGCTATCGGCTGAATTGGCTACCTCTGCGGCTCAATAATTACCTTGATGGAATTTTTTGCCTGGGTGACAAGCTGAAAGCCCAAACCAGTCTCAGCCAGACCTAGGCGATGAGTAATCATCCGGCTTATGGACACAGTGCCCGCCTGAATCAGCTCCAGCGCTGTCGCATAGTCGGCTGGGCTACCAGCATAAGAGGAAGTGAGTGTTATCTCAGTGCGCCAGAAAAGCTC
>CAJWSH010000008.1 GCA_913046255.1 uncultured Dehalococcoidales bacterium | reverse complement strand
GAGACAAGTCAGTTGGTTTACTATCAACCGGCGTATAATCAAGTTTGAAGTCCCCGCTGTGGACTATTACACCCATTGGTATACGGATGATTAGACCCACCGCGTCAGGGATACTGTGGCAAACAGAGAAGAACTCGATTCTAAATTTACCTAAGCTAAACTGTCCGCCAGGCGCTATAACATTGAGTTTTGCCTGTGCCAGTGCCTTGTGTCCCTTGAGCTTTATCGAGATAAAACCCTTCGCCAATTGAGTACAATAGACGGGTACATTAAGCTGAGGCAATATATAGGGCATGGCTCCAATATGGTCTTCATGGGCATGGGTGACGACTATGCCCCGTATCTTTCCCCGTCTCTCCAGAAGATAGCTTATGTCAGGAATTACCAAGTCAATACCCAACATCGATTCCTCCGGGAACATCAGCCCGCTATCAATGATGACAATATCATCACCATATTCCAGCGCCATCATATTCTTACCGATTTCACCCAGACCGCCGAGGGGAATTACTTTTAATCTTGGTTGATAAGCCATAATTTTAGACCTAAAACATACTTAGTTGTTCGGGTAACGCTTCCTGTTTTTCTTCCGATATGCTCTTTTCTTTAGCCAAAAGCTTTGGAATCATCTGCATATCGGCCTTTATCGTCTCACGCAGGCGATGCTGGTGAAGAGCCGCCGCTGGATGATACATGGCATAGTAGATAATACCACCCCGTTTTTGGCCCGTGCCATGAATCTGACTTATGCTCTTACCATGAAAAAACAGTGCCATAGAGTAACGCCCCAGGGTGACAATCATTCTGGGGCGAATAAGCTCAATCTGACGATCCAACCAAGGACGACAGTTTAAAATCTCCTGAGGCAATGGGTCGCGATTTACCGGTGGTCGCGTCTTTATCACATTGGTAATATAGACCTGTTCGCGCTTCAGGTTAATCAAAGCCAACAGTTCATCAAGAAACTGTCCAGCAGGACCCACAAAAGGCCGACCCTGTTGATCTTCATGCCAGCCCGGAGCCTCACCGATGAACATTATGTCGGCACCTTCGGCTCCCTCACCCGGCACTGCTTTGGTTCGATCTTTAGCAATGTCGCACTTCTGGCAGTATTTAATTTCCCCGCAAAGCTCAAGGAGCGCTGACATATCACTCTGTTCTAATTAATTTAGCCTTTTGACCATAATAGCACGCTCAATATATCAAGTCAATCAAGTATAACTTCTTTAGATAGCTCTACTACTCTTGCCTGCTACTACTGCCCCAATAAGAGAAGCCAATATTATGGTAAAATAACAGACAAAGTGGCCCCAGATGGGAAAATCGGCATAGCCATCATTTTTTGGAGACAGCATTTTGATGAATGAACTCATTTCATTGATTATACCCACCCACAATGAGAGGGATAACATAACACCACTACTTGAAAGACTTGAGTGTGCCCTATCCGGCTATAACTACGAAGCTATCTTCATTGACGATAACAGCGCTGATGGTACTGCCAAAATGATCGCTTCTCTGGCCAGCAAATACCCGGTCAAACTAATTGTTCGTAAGGATAAGCGTGGACTAGCCTCAGCTGTTGTTGATGGGCTAAGCCATATATCAGGCAAGATTATCACTGTAATGGACGCTGACCTACAACACCCACCGGAGATCATCCCAAATTTGCTTAAAGAGATAGAGGCCGGGGCCAATACGGTAATCGCCTCAAGATATGTTAAAGGGGGAAGCTGCCCCGGATGGAGATTGAGCCGAAAACTCAATTCCCGAGGAGCTATCTTTCTGGCCCACCTTCTCCTACCGGCTACAAGGCAGATTAGTGACCCAATGTCAGGTTTTTTTATGTTTAAAAAAGGGGTGCTAACTGGAGCCAATCTAGAACCGCTCGGCTACAAAATACTGCTCGAGATCCTCGCTGCGGGAAATTTTAAGCGGGTAGCCGAAGTTCCTTTTGCCTTTGGCAGTCGGAACGATGGCAAAAGCAAGCTCAATGCTGGCCAGCAGATTGCATATTTAAGACACCTCTTCAACCTAATGAAACGCACTGGTGAACTAACCCGGTTTTTCAAGTTTGCACTGGTCGGTGCCAGTGGCATCGGCGTCAATGAGGGACTCTATTGGCTACTGACAAGACTGACTAGTCTGGTTGGTTCATTGGATATTTGGGCGGTAGTTATCAGTACGGAGACATCCGTAATCACCAACTTCATCTTAAACAACTATTTCACCTTTGCCGATCGTAGCCAACCGGGATTAAAATCTTTTCTTAAACGTCTGCTGAGGTTTAATCTGGTCAGCTTAGTTGGTATAAGTATTACTGTGGGGATGTTCTACATACTTACCAGATTTTTCGGGGTTCAAGAGCCGTATGACCTTCTAGCTCTGTTAACTGGCATTACCATGGCAATGCTATGGAACTATCTGGCTAACAACTGGTGGACATGGAAACCATAAAACGATTGATTGCCAGATTCAGTGCGTGGGAATACGCCGGGCTCTTAATGATAGTGCTAGTGACACTGGGGCTACACTTTAGCGTTATTATGACACCCGATGAGCCTTTCGGTGATGAACAACACTACATTCCCGATGCTAGACTCATAATTGATGGTGAGGGTACTCAGCGCCCTGAGCACCCTCCAGTAGGTAAGCTGCTCTTAGTAACTGGAATCCAGCTGTTTGGCGATAATCCCCTTGGTTGGCGCTTCTTCTCAGTCACTCTGGGTACAATCGGCATCATATTCTTCTACCTCATCTGCCGCCGACTTAATCTGCCCAAAAGGATTGCTTTTTTGGCCACTTTTCTCATAGCTTTTGAAAACTTAAGCTTTGTTCAGGCTGGAATTGCCATGCTAGATGTCTATAGTCTGGTTTTTGCCTTGATTGCCTTTTGGTTTTATTTACGAGGAAATTATGTTATGTCGGGAGTAGCCATAGCCTTGAGTACCCTGGCCAAACTAAATGGCGCCCTAGTACTCCTAGTAATAGGGTTGCACTGGCTCTTAGCTGACCGGGTACACCCACGACGGTTTCTTCTTTCAATGTTATCTGCTCCGGCATCATTCCTCATGCTAATGCCCCTGTTTGACTATGCTATCTGGAATGAGTGGTTTAACCCGGTTGCACAAGTAGAGAAAATGCTAAGGCTATCAAGCAGCATACTCTTTTCCGATATTGATCCGGGTATCGGCAGCCGTCCTTGGGAATGGATTTTTACTTACCCCGATGTTATGGCGGTTTGGCCTTACTGGTGGACACCACCATACACCGGGGTAATCAGCCCCACCATTTGGATATTTATTATTCCGGTAGCGATTTATATCACCTTTAAAGCAATAAAGGGCAATACACCGGTGCTACTGCCATTTTCTTGGTTTGCCAGTACTTATTTAATCTGGATACCTATTAGTCTTATCACTGACAGGGTTACTTATGTTTATTACTTCTATCACACCGTAGGGGCAATATGTATCGGTCTGGCCATAGTCTTATTCCAACTGCTTGACATTGCCGAGGCTAGAAAAACAGGCAAGTTCAGGTGGATGGTAAAGCTGGGAGTGCCCTTTTATTTGCTGCTCCACCTGATTGCCTTTATTATCATCACACCACTGCCACCATTATCAATCGTATGGCAAGATCCACCATATATTATCACCACACCAGAATCTATTTGGTGGTCAATACCTCTCTACCTCCTGCTCTATTTCTTTACTCTGCGTTTTCTGGATTTAGGTAAAAATCTGAGACCCGACCAACTCAATGGTAATGCTATCAGCCAAGAAAACCCGGTTGATTAAACCTGCCCACTAGTAGTAAAATGAAACGGTTTCATTGGTGATAATTTCACCATGAGAAGGAGAATAATGAACTTCTTAAGTCAGACCGACCCGGAAATTAGCAGTGCCATTTCGTCCGAGGCAGAAAGGCAGAGAGAAACGATAAACCTCATTGCTTCCGAAAACTATGCCAGCCGGGCGATATTGGAGGCTCAGGGCTCGTTTTTAACTAACAAATATGCCGAGGGCTACCCTGGGCACCGCTACTATGGTGGCTGTGAAAATATGGATACCATAGAAACCTTGGCCATTTCTCGGGCCAAAGAGCTGTTTTTGGCTGAGCATGCCAATGTCCAGGCACACAGCGGAGCACAGGCCAATATGGCCGCCTACTATGCCTTACTTGATTACGGCGATACTGTTTTAGGTATGGACTTATCGCACGGTGGCCACCTGACCCATGGTGCCAGGGTCAGCTTTTCAGGTAAGTCATATAATTTCATCACCTACGGTCTAAACCGAGAGACGGAGAGGATTGATTATCAGGAGATAGAGAAGCTCACTCTGAAACACAAACCCAAGTTAATTGTGACCGGGGCCAGTGCTTACCCTAGAATTATTGATTTTGAGCGTTTCCGATGTATCGCCGATCTGGTAGGAGCTAGAGTACTGGCTGATATAGCCCATATAGCCGGCATGGTAGCAGCCGGGCTACATCCTACACCGGTACCATACACCGATGTGGTAACCTCAACTACGCATAAAACACTGCGCGGTCCACGAGGTGGTTTCATCCTTTGTCGCAAAGAACTGGCCCAAGCAATAGATGCCGCAGTCTTTCCCAGAATGCAAGGCGGGCCGCTGATGCATGTTATCGCCGCTAAGGCAGTGGCTTTCCACGAAGCTATGCAGTCGAGCTTTACCAACTACCAGCGTACTATACTAGAGAACACCCTTATTTTAGCTGGTGAACTTAAAAACCTGGGGCTCAGGCTTATCTCGGGCGGGACAGATAACCACCTGGTTCTGGTTGACCTTAGCCAAACGGGGGTCAACGGCAAACAGGCTGAGGAAGCCTTAGGTAGAGCCGGTATTACCATTAACCGCAACGCAGTTCCTTTTGCTAACACCCTACCGCCCCGTATAGCCAGTGGCATCCGTTTGGGCACACCAGCGGTAACGACACGCGGTTTCGGTGCTAAGGAAATGAAGCACATTGCTTCACTGATTGTAAAAGTAATTAGCAATATCGATGATTCTGATATTGAAAAGCAAATAAGGGAAGAGGTAAGTCAAATATGCCGCCGCTTTCCAATATCAGCGATAGATGACTGAGATTATTTAAAAATCCTATTTTTTTATCCCACCCAGTAGTCTTGCAAAGTGAGACTCTCTTCAAAAATATAGGAGAATTCATCTGTACGAAAGGTAGTTACGGCTTTAGAGAGTAGGAAGCACACAAATTTATAATATAAACTAATTAGAAGCTGCTAGCCAAGGCTTTTCGCCACTCTACGACTATCATTGCACCGAAGATTGACCTCAGAGAAACGATTCCAATACCAATCCCGAACCACCTACTTCACTATCTCTTTCCAATTCACAATGGCAGAAGCAATTGCAACCACAATCGTTATCAAGACCATGATTGCTGTAGATATCCACAAGAGACTCAAGAATATTGCAAAAGACAGCAGGCTCCTGCCAGATATAACACCAGCACCCACAACAATGCCCAAGCTCAGAACGACGCAGAAGCCGTTATCCAAAACAAGCCTATACGAAAACTATTCATAACTGACTTCTATTCTTAATAGAACTTGAATCCAATACTTCACTAAGATACTGTCAATACCATTTTGTTGACCCTATTCTGTCTGCACATTTTTTGCTCTAAAATGTTATAATAAATTGCGTTTGGTTTATTGGTTCAAATGTATCAAATATATGTGACATAAGCTAGATTTTGCATCTAAAGGGGGTAAAAAGTTGATGGATAAATTAAAGATATTTACCGGCAATGCCCATCCTACTCTGGCTAAAGCAGTCATTGAATACCTAGGCATACCACTAGGTAATTGCGAGGTCTTTCAGTTCAGTAATGAGAATATCTTCGTCCGCATTATGGAAAATGTTCGCTCACTGGATACCTTTGTCATTCAGCCCATCTGTTCCCCAGTCAATAAGAACCTAGTTGAACTGCTTATTATGATTGATGCTCTAAAGCGAGCTTCCGCCGAACGCATTACTGCCGTCATTCCTTACTATGGCTATGGTCGCACTGATAAGAAAGACCAACCACGAGTGCCAATAACGGCTCGGTTAATCGCTGATCTCTTAACTGTAGCCGGGGCGAATCGACTCTTAACTGTGGACCTGCACGCCAGTCAGATACAGGGCTTTTTCAACATTCCAGTTGATGAACTCACTGCTCTTGACCTATTGAATGCTTATGCTACAAAGAAGAAGCTTCGCAATCCGGTTGTAGTCGCCACTGATATCGGCGTTAGCAAACGGGCACGAGATATGGCGACCAAGCTTGGCGCCCCATTAGCTATTATGGAGAAGAGGCGCATCGGCAACATGGACCAAATAGAGACGCTAAATATCATCGGTGATGTAGAAGGCAAGGTAGCCTTTACCATAGATGATGAGATAGACACTGCTGGCTCCTTGATAAATACCACTACTACTCTGATGGAGCAAGGCGCCAAAGAAGTATACGCCTATTGCACTCACCCAATATTCACTGGTCCAGCTATTCAAAGGATAGCCTCATCCCTAATAAAGGAAGTAGTAGTTACCGATACTGTCCCAGTTTCTGACGAGAAGAAACTGAGCAAGATTACTGTCCTGCCCATAGCTCCACTGTTGGGCGAAGCCATCCACCGCATCCATACTGGAAAATCCATAGGAGCCTTGTTTGAGTAACCATTTAAAAGACTGATGGCACAAGCAGGATTGATTAAGATACAAAAGAAAGTTAAAAGATTAATTAAGGTACAGGTCAATGCTTAAATGGCTGGGTGGTCTCAAGGATTCCAATGAGAAAGAGCTAAAACGGCTGAGGCAAACTGTAGATAGGATAAACGAGCTTGAGCCCGAGTTTAGTAAGTTGAATGACAAAGAACTCCGGGCTAAGACCGACGAGTTTAAAGCTCGGCTTAAGATCACGGCTTCAGCTGACGAACTTCTCCCAGAAGCCTTTGCCGTTGTGCGTGAAGCCGCCAAAAGAACTATAGGTCAACGTCATTTTGATGTGCAGCTCATAGGCGGTATTATCCTCCACCAGGGCAAAATCGCCGAGATGAAAACTGGCGAGGGCAAGACCTTATCGGCTACTCTGAGCCTTTATCTCAACTCACTTAACGGCGAGGGCGCCCACCTGGTTACGGTAAACGACTACTTGGCACGGCGAGACCCCTACTGGATGGGGCCAATTTACCATGCTCTAGGAGTAAGTGTAGCCAGCATATACCCACAGCAGACCCCGGACGAGCACTCGCCCGCCCGCCTTTATGAGCCAGAATATGACTCCGGAGACAGTCACTGGCGTCACTTCCACCCCATCTCCCGCAGTGATGCTTATAAAGCTGATATTACCTACGGCACTTCAAACGAGTTTGGCTTTGACTATCTACGGGACAATATGGCTATTGACCTCTCCCGGTGCGTCCAACGCCAGCTTAACTACGCCATTGTCGACGAGGTGGATAACCTCCTTATTGATGAGGCTAGAACACCACTTATTATAAGTGCCCCCGATATCGAAGCGACACAATTATATCAGTTATTTACCCGTCTTGTTCTCCGTCTGAAAGTGGGAGCAGATTATGAGATTAAGGAAAAAGAACGCAGTGTTGAACTGACCGATGACGGCTACGCCAATATAGAGAAGCTGCTCAAACGTGAAGGGGTGTTAAAATCAGCTAGCCTCTATGACCCTGGCAATATACACCTCATGCGCCATTTAAGAAATGCTCTCACTGCCAGAACAATATACGGAAAAGACCGCGACTATGTCGTCAAAAATGGTGAGGTTGTCATAGTTGATGAGTTCACCGGACGGCTGATGTTGGGCCGACGCTATTCTGAGGGGCTGCACCAAGCAATAGAGGCCAAGGAGCATGTCAGGATTCAGCAGGAAAGCCGCACTTTTGCCTCCATTACCATCCAGAACTATTTCCGCATATACAAAAAGTTAGCCGGCATGACCGGTACCGCCATGACCGAAGCCGAGGAGTTTCACAAAATATATAAACTTAATGCAGTGGTGATCCCTACTCACAAACCGGCGATCCGCAAAGACTTCCCTGATCAGATTTATAAGAATGAGGAATCTAAATTCAAGGCGGTGGCTCGTGAGATTGAAGAGCTTCATAAGGAAAAACGTCCAGTGCTGATTGGCACAGTTTCTATTGAAAAATCGGAGCGTTTGAGCGACCTGCTAAAAAGAAGAGGTATTACACACCAGATCTTAAATGCCAAAAATCACGAGAAAGAGGCCGACATTATTGCTCGTGCTGGTGAGCCGGGAACAGTCACTGTAGCTACCAATATGGCCGGGCGTGGCGTTGATATTGTGCTTGGTGGCAAAGAGTCTACTGATGACGATCAACCAGAATGGCATAAGTGGAAGAAAAAACATAACCAAGTGATTGAGTCTGGTGGGCTTCATGTTATCGGTACCGAACGCCACGAGGCACGTCGTATTGATAATCAACTAAGAGGTAGGGCTGGCCGGCAGGGAGACCCGGGAAGTACCCGTTTTTATGTCTCCTTGGAGGATGAGATTATGCGTCGTTTTGGTAGCAACCAGATCAAGGGCATTATGGAATGGGCCGGCATGGACGAGAACACTCCAATTGAAAATAGACTGGTCACCCGCTCTATTGGAGAGGCCCAGAAACGTGTTGAAGGCTATCACTTCGATATTCGCAAACATCTGGTGGAATATGATGATGTCATAAATAGACAACGAGAGATTATCTACGACGAACGAAGAAAAACCTTAAACGGTGCCGACCTTAAGTCAAACATTCTATCCATGGTTAAAGAAGAGATTCAGAAGATGGTGGCCGCCCACATGGCCGATGAACATGAACCCGACCTTGATGGTCTCGTCACTGATGTGGCTACCATTTTCCCATTACCTGTGGAAATAAACGCCCAGACCTTCTCCCAAACAAAGTTAAAACAGATTGAAGACAAGCTCATTGAGCAGTCCAAGGCGCTGTATAACGAACGAGAGAAGGAACTGAGCCCGGATAACATGAGGATGCTGGAGCGACTAATAATGCTGCGCACCATGGATACCCTGTGGATAGAGCACCTGACAATGATGGACTATATACGACAAGGGATAGGGCTACAGGCAATGGCCCAGCGAGACCCGCTGGTAGCCTACAAGCGAGAAAGCCACCGTATGTTTGAAAACCTTATGGCATCTATCCAGCATGACGTGGTTCATACCATATACCATACCAGTGTCACCCGCAAGGAAACCCCCCAGCAGATATCCTCACCAATGGCTCAGCTTGCTGCTGTTGAGACCGATGTTGGCAAAAAACAACAGACAAAGGTTTCAGGTAAAAAGGTGGGTAGAAATGACCCTTGCTCCTGCGGCAGCGGCAAGAAATTCAAAAAATGCTGCGGGAAGTGAGGTGTATAATATGATAGAGGCCTGTTCAAATGTTATCATCATGAAAGATAATGATTTTCGCAAAGATTAGATAGAAAGGATATTACAACGATTCCAGACTAAAATCATTTTCCCTATAGTAACCCTTGGTATCGTGAAAGGGCATTTTGAGAAAAACAGTAAATTGTCTTCAGATACAGCTATTAGAAGATGTTATAAATAAGCTGTTAAATATATGACGAATTATCTCAAACACGATTTATACATAGGTGAAAATACAAGGATACTTTCAAATCGTTTTTGACTACAGTAACCCATACTAAGACTGGATAAAGGATAAAACAAAAGCCAATGAATAATAAGCTAACCCCAGCTGATGAGGCAGCGATAAGGCACTTAAAGCAGGCTATCGCTTCGGACAAGCACTGGTATCTTGCCCTCTTAGAGGCTATCAGCTTATGGCAAACGGCTGAGGAGACCATAAACGGGCATACTTATCGTTACCTTATTGCCGGTGAAGCTCTTGACTGGCTGACACTATCCTGGCGTCTGCTTGAGACAGTTGGCGAACTATTGCCCGAAGATGAGAAGACGGCACTCCTTTCCCACGGCAAACCACCGTTTGAGTTAAGCGCGGACGAATTCAAAAAGCTTATCGGCAGCAACCGCTACCACCAGCACTTAAACTACTTTTACGGCATCACCACAGAAGAGGCTTTGGCCCTGGCAGTTGAGGAGGAGGTGCGCAAGGAAAGGCAGCCTTTAAGCTCAACTAATAAGCATGACACAGCTAACGAAGCTTACCAGCGGATATACGGTACCACCGGGCCCGAGTTGTTCAAGGAATTCAGGCTTGAGAAGGGTTACCACCAAACCAGAACCACCAGTCCAACTGAATTAAAGGAGTTTACCTACTGGTGTTTTAGCTATCGGCTAAAATACTGTGACAAAGAAAGGGTTGCTTCCGATACTAAGAAGGCGCTAGAGTGGTTAAAAAACAACGCCCACCCTGTGGCAAAATGCGATTAGCCATTGACATATTGCCTAATGTTGGGTAGAATTGCCCAATAAAAGGTTTAGTTTAGACCTAAAAAAGAGTCTTTTTGTTATCTCAGGGAGGTAAATAATTATGCGTAACTTGAAGGCAGCCCTGGTTCTCTTCGGAGCTATACATATGGCGCAAGGCCTTTTTCTTATTATTAAACCCGATAGAATAGCCGAACTGATGGAGTTTGTAGAGCCATCTGGAACACTACCCGATTATGTGCTATACATAATGGCTTTACTGGGCATCGCTTTCATCGCCGCTGGAGTCTGGTTCATAATTGCTGGACTAGACCCTTTACAGAACATTAACGGAGTTAGGCTTGCTATACTATGGGCGGGCCTGCTTTTAGCAATTCAGCTATATACTGTCGCCCGGGGCTACGTTACCTTCGGGGAGACGTGGACAGAGATTGCTCTGACGGCTATCTTCACTGTCGCTTTCCTGTTTTTCTATCCTTATCGGAGGCGCTGATTCGGCTACCCGAAACACGGATTAAAACCGACCAAACTGCTCTTTTAACCGTTCAAGCTTGTCTTTTCTTTGCACCAGCTTTTCTCTTTCTCTGTCTATAATGGCTGTCGGTGCCTTTTTCAGAAAAGCTTTGTTCTTAAGTCTAATCTCAAGGCGAGCCACAGCATCTTGAATTTGTTCCATTTCTTTACCAAGTCTTTTTTTCTCAACTTCCAGATCAAACATGCTCTCCATCGGCAATACCACTTCAACTTCTTTTAGCACCAAAACGACATCATCACCAAACGTTCGCTCCTGTCTCATATCCAAAATCACCACTCTTGCTCTGGCCAGAGCCCCGATAGTCTCAGAATAGGCATTAATAGCCGACTTAAGCTTGTCGGCATAAATCCGGGCCTCAATCTGCCTGTCAGCCTTTACCCTATACTCTGCCCGGGCATTACGAATAGAGTGGATAATCTCTATTACCAATGCCATAACTTGCTCTGATTCTAGGTCTTGTGCCGATTCATCAGCCTCTGGATAAGCAGCCACCATTATGGACTCAGTTTCTGCCCAGTTTTGAGGCAGTCGTGATTTAATGTTCTGCCAAAGCTCTTCGGTAATAAAGGGCATATAGGGATGAAGAAGGCGTAGCGATGTCTCCGAAACATGAACCAATACCGGGATAGGTGACGGCGCACCTTTGTTCACTTTGAGGCGAATCTTGGCCATTTCAATATACCAGTCACAAAACTCACCCCGTAAGAAATCATGGATTTGTCTCTGGGCTTCGCCAAACTGAAAAGTGTCCATCAAATTGGTAACACTGGATACGGTACGACTAAGCCGACTCAGAATCCAGCGGTCTTCTAGGAGAAGTGAGTCCTTCGGAATTTTCATATCGCTACCAGCTGACTCAATACCACTTATTACGAACCGTATGGCGTTCCACAGTTTATTTGCAAAGTTGCGACCGGCTTCCAACTTTGATGAGTTAAGCCTGATGTCATTACCCGGCGAGGTGCCGGTAGTTAGCGCCAAGCGCAAGGCGTCGGTGCCGTATTTCTCAAGAGTGCTGATGGGGTTTAGCACATTGCCCTTGAGCTTACTCATTTTATCGCCTTTTTCATCACGTATCAGCCCATGAAGGTAAACAGTATGGAAGGGAATCTGGCCAGTGTTCCAGAGCCCCATCATAATCATCCTAGCTACCCAGAAGAAGAGAATATCATAGCCAGTCTCCATAACCGTAGTCGGGTAGAAATAGTCAAAGTCTTGGGTATCGTCAGGCCAGCCGAGAGTGGAGTGAGGCCACAGCGCCGAGCTAAACCAAGTATCCAGCACATCCAAGTCCTGTCTGATACCATCTGAGCCGCAATGAGAACAAACATTCGGCTCATCAACACTTACCGTCAACTCCTCACAGCGAGCACAATACCAGACTGGGATACGATGCCCCCACCATAGCTGACGAGAGATGCACCAGTCACGAATATTCTCCATCCAGTTGAGATAAACCTTAGTAAAACGCTCCGGGATAATGTCAATTTGGCCACTGGTGACAACTTGAATGGCATGCTTTGCCAGCGATGCTGTCTTCAAAAACCATTGTTCGCTGGACAGTGGCTCAATAACAGTTTGGCAACGTTGACAGTGCCCCACCGAGTGAGAATAGTCCTCGATCTTTACTAGAAGCGCATCTTTTTTCAAATCATCCACTACCGCCTTGCGGCTGGAGAAGCGGTCAAGACCGGCGTAAGGTCCGGCACTTTTATTCAGAGTAGCATCCGGGTTCAAAATATTGATCAGAGGCAGTCCCTGCCGTTGGGACAGCTCAAAGTCCACCGGGTCATGGGCCGGGGTGATTTTTAGTGCCCCAGTGCCAAATTTGGGGTCAACTGCCTCATCGGCCACCACCGGTATTTCCCGCTTAAGTAGCGGTAGGATGACTTTTTTGCCCACCATGTTCTTAAACCGCCCATCAGCCGGATTAACAGCTACCGCGGTGTCGCCCAGCATCGTCTCGGGGCGAGTGGTGGCTACGGTGACAAAGCGACTCGTGTTCTCTGCCAAAGGATAGCGGATATAATACAGATTGCCGGCTAGCTCCTTGTGGTCCACCTCAAGATCAGACAGTGCAGTGGCACAGCGAGGGCACCAGTTGATAATCCGCTCGCCACGATAGATTAACCCTTTATTATAAAGGCGGACGAAGGCAGTTCTCACCGCCCGGCTGGGGCCCTCATCCAAGGTAAAGCATTCTCGGCTCCAGTCACAGGAGACGCCCAGTCTCTGATGCTGCGCAGTGATAGTATGTCGGCATTCTTCTGCCCACTGCCTTATTCTTTCTAGAAACTTATCTCGGCCTAATTGATATCGGGTCAGGCCTTCCTCGGCTAGCTGTTGTTCTATTACCACTTGGGCAGCAATGCTGGCGTGGTCAATACCGGGCAGCCACAGCGTCGGCTCACCCTTCATCCGGTGCCAGCGAATCATAATATCTTCCAGTGTTGCCGTCAAGGCATGCCCCAAGTGAAGCTCACCAGTAATGTTGGGCGGTGGCATAATGATAACAAATGGCTTCTTTTTGAAGTTTATTTTAGGCGTGAAGTAGTCTTTTTCAAGCCAAAATTTATACCACTTCTGCTCAACTTTATCCGGCTGATAAGCTTTGAGCATTTCATCTTGTATTTGCTCTGTCATATCTGTCATTCTATAATAAATACCTCTCGCTCTCCCTTTGTGAAAAAGAAAAGTTCTCCCTATTTCACTCGTACTTCGCCATTGGAAAGTCCTCCCGCCTTAACTTCTCTTGTTTAATAGCCCCACCACTCTATCCAACACCTTATCTGCTACCTCCCTTTTTGTTAGCAGAGGTAAGTCTTTAACCCTGCCGTTTCGGGAAATCATGATTACTTTGTTGGTATTAACGCCAAAGCCACTTTCTTTATCGGTAATATTGTTAGCCACAATCAGGTCAAGCTGCTTTTCTTTAAGTTTCTTCTGGGCGTTGGCCAATAAATCCTCAGTCTCAGCAGCGAAGCCGACCCTGATAAAATTACCCTTTACTTCAGTCAGAATATCCGGCGTTCTTATTAACTCCAGGGTCAGACTAGAGCTTTCTTTCTTGATTTTAGCTTTGGCAAAACTTTTTGGCCGGTAGTCAGCTACCGCCGCTGCCATAATTAGAGCGTCAGCATCTTTAACTACCTGAGCCACCACTGTTTTCATCTCAAGAGCGGTTTCAACCTGAGTAATGTCAATGCCAGCCGGCTCGGCTAAGATGGTGGTAGTTATCAAGCTAACCTGAGCCCCCCTATATCTAGCCGCCTCGGCTATAGCATATCCCATTTTACCTGAGGAACGATTGCTAATATAGCGTACCGGGTCAATAGGCTCATGAGTGCCACCGGCGGTAACTACAATATGCCTGCCATTGAGGTCGCTCTTCTGGCCCATTACCTGTTTGATAGCATCTAAAATTTTGTCAACCTCAGCCAGGCGACCTGTTCCTATTTTGCCTGAAGCTAGACGACCATAGCCAGGCCCAACAGTAATAAAGCCACGGGCCTTCAGTTTGGCCAGATTTTTCTGCGTAATCGGGTTTAAAAACATATTATCATTCATTGCTGGCGCCAGAATAATCGGCGCCATAGTCGCCAACACAGTACAGGTAAGCATATCGTCAGCGACACCGGTAGCAAGTTTAGCAATAATATTAGCCGTTGCTGGGGCAATTACCACCACATCAGCCACCTCGGCCAGAGTAACATGCCCAATACTAAACTCAGAAGACATGTTCCACATGCTGCTTTCTACCGGCCGACCAGTAATACTGTTTAAGGTTAGCGGCATAATAAATCTAGCAGCCGACCTGGTCATAACTACTCTAACTTCAGCCCCATCCTGAACTAGCTTGCTGGCAATATCAGTCGCCTTATAAGCAGCGATGCTTCCAGTTATACCAAGTATCACAGTTTTTTTGGCTAACATTTTATTTCTTTTATCATTACAGTTCCTCAATCTTATTTTCTTCAGTTTTTATAAGGTAACCCTCCCTCTTGGTGCCCTCTCCCTTATCAAGAGGAATGGGACCAAGAGGAGCTTCACTCATCTAAAACTCCCAATTTACTCACTCAAAAGAGGGGAAAGAACTACTTTGAAGAGCTGCGCCTCTCTTTGGCTCCTCTTTTTATTTACTTTTTATCAGGCTTTATTCATCTGATGGATAAGTCTCAGCCCAATAAGGGTCAAATCAGGTCTTGCACCGTCAATTATTTTTGTTTCTTTAGTTATCAGCTCGGCATAACCACCGGTAGCTATTACTCTTGTTTTCTTCCCCAATTCTTTTTGAATCCGAGCCACCATCCCTTCAACCAATCCAACATAGCCAAAGACAATACCCGATTGCATAGCCGAAATGGTATTGGTACCAATAGCTAAACTGGGGCGAGCCAGCTCCACCCGGGGTAACATTGCTGTCCGGTTAAACATGGCCTCAGCGGCAGTAACAATACCGGGTGAAATAGCTCCTCCCAGATAGTCGCCCTCTTCCGATATAGTATCAAAGGTGGTGGCTGTGCCTAGGTCAACGATAATTACAGGACCACCGTAAAGATGGTGGGCGGCGACAGCATCTACAATACGGTCGGCACCGACCTCTCTAGGATTGTCCATACGAATACGCACCCCAGTCTTAATTCCACTGCCGACCACCAACGGTAAGATACCGAAGTATCGCTGAAATAATACTTCATAGATAGTTATAAGTGATGGCACGACGCTACACAGAGCTGCCCATTTAATGTCGGCGGCTTTAAAACCCTGGCTTTGTAGCAGATTAGACAACAGGACGGCATATTCATCCGCTGTGCGGTGAATAACCGTTGCCATATGCCAAGTAGCCCGAAGCTCCTCAGCTTCAAAAACACCTAAAGTGGTTTCGGAATTTCCAATATCAATGGCTAGTAGCATAGTATTTCTGGCTAACCTCACCTCCTGAACTCTTCAAGAGCTTCGCCTCTCTTAGACTATCGTCTAATATTTACTTCTTAAATCATCTTTCTTTTAACTTTTTAATTACCTGTGGCAGTATCGGCAGAAGGTCGCTGGCAAGCATACCGACATCGCCCAATCTGATCTTGACCATCTCGCCAGCTTGAGCGTGTAAAAAGACACCCAAAACAGCAGCATCAAAAAGGGGCAATCCCTGCGCCAGCAATCCAGCTATAATCCCAGCCAAGACATCTCCAGTGCCAGCCGAAGCCAGGCCGGGATTGGCTACTGGATTAACCCGGCACCTGCCGTCCGGTGCCGAAATAACAGTATAAGCGCCTTTTAAGACAATAGTTTTGTGCCACTCTGAAGCTACTCGTCTGGCAATGCCAATTCTATCAGCCTGTACTTCAGCTACTGAAACACCAGCCAGTCTGGCCATTTCTCTAGGGTGTGGCGTGAGTATAGCATCACCCCTGAACTTCTGCCACCAACCCGGAGTTTTAGCCAGCATATTCAGAGCATCGGCATCAAGCACCGATCTAGGTGATAATGGTTTGAGCCCTAAAAGAACTGATGAAATTAAGTTTGTAACTGGTTCACTCTGCCCCATACCGCAGCCCACGAGCAGGACATTATAGTTATTTAACTCCGAGAGAATAAGGCCAGCCGCTTCGGCAGATAAAACACTAAGGCTAGTTTCAGGTAGCGGTAGATGAGTCACCTCGGTCAGCTTGGCTGCCAAAACAGGCTGCAAGCTGGCAGCCGTTGCCAAGGTTACCAGCCCGGCACCAGCCCTCATAGCACCCGAGCAGGCAAGATAGGCAGCGCCTATATAGTTTATTGAGCCGGCAACAACGAGAACCCGTCCAAAACTTCCCTTATTAGCCCCCAGCGGACGTCGGGGCAAAGATTTTCTAGCCCACTCTTCAGTAATAAGCTCGGTTGTTACCCCATCAGCAAGATAGGTAGGCATGCCAATATCGACAACAGTTACCAGTCCAGTTCTCTCCGCGCCAGGTGGATTAAAGAGGCCCGGCTTGGCGAAACCAAGGGTAATAGTATACTCGGCATAGAGAGTAGCTGGGTCAACAGCACCGCTATCAGAATCAAGCCCGGAAGGTAAGTCCAAAGCAACTATTTTAAGCTCTGGGCGTTTCTTCTTTGCCTGAGCCACCCGCTGTAATGCCTCCCAGAAGATACCAGCAAGCGGTCGGCTGCGGCCAGTGCCGAACAGGCTGTCAACAACAACACTGGCTGTGAGTAGCTGCTCGTCAAGCTCATCCAGATTCTCAAAACAGGCTATGCCTTGTTCCTGAACTAGTTTAAGGTTTTTATCACCAGCCGCTCTTTTGCCGATGAGAAAAGTACTAACCATTGCTCCCCAGTCATGAAGATGGCGGGCACTAACCAACCCATCACCACCATTATTACCTGGCCCTATCAAGATAAGGATATGTTTTTTTTTAACAGCGCCGAGGATGCGTTTTACTTCCTCGGCTACAGCTTTGCCAGCATTTTCCATGAGCCTGTCGGTATCAATTCCAACCCTAACCGTCTCCTGTTCTGCCTTACGCATCTCGTTTGCTGATAAAACCTTCACCATAAAAACCCCTTGGGCAAATTCGCAGCTTGAAGTGTAGCAATATCTCAAGCCATGGTCAAGCTTCAAAAGAGTCATTGATATCGTATCTCATAGCTTAAGCTGCATTCCTTCATAAGCTAATTTGATTAAACAATCCAGCTCTTTTGCCACTACGGCTAATTCTGCCCTAATCTCCGCCTCTAGAGCCGGATTCATATGGACAGTAAGTATCCATGGTAGATAACCTTTGAGCTTTTGAAAGTTCATTAGCTCTCTCTTTAGCAGACCAGGGGTAAGATGCCCTGATTCCCTGGCAAAATCTTCGTATCGATTTGGTACTGTAACCTCAATAATAAGCACCTGAGGTGATATATATTGCCAGCATAAATCCAGCCCTGGCCCGGTATCTCCGGTATAGAAAAGTGATTTACCTCTTGCAGAAGTAAGTTGATAACCAACTGCCAGTCCCGCATGAGTTACCGGCACTGCCAAAACACTGTAGCCTTTAATTTGTATCTGCCGGTATGGCTCAACTTCATGGAAGTCAATGGTTGGCTTCTCCGAGGGCTTTTCCAGAAATTTGGGGTAGAGTTCACCATTCAGGAGATGGATTAAGAGAATTTCCCTAACCAGTGCCGTAGCGTAGATACTGATAGCCTTATGGCGCAGGAAAAAGTTCATAGCTATAGTCGGTATATCCCTGATATGATCATAGTGTTGATGGGTAACAAGGATTGCCTTAATTTTTAACTGAGCTGAAAAAAACAGGCTGGATGTAAGCCCACCAGCATCTAGAACCAGAATATCATCAATTAACAAACTTGAGAGCCTGGCATCCGTCGATTCAGTGTTATGTGCTCCCAAAAACTTAATCTTCACTTAGCAAGCAACTTTTCACCAATCTGTGATGCGGAATGGGTTAAAGTTTGTCTCGTAGTCATAGGTATCAATCTTCTCCTTTTTCTTTAAGAAGTTGACCGCGGTGTAAGTGAAAGGAGTGGCCAGAGTCTCAATGGCAACCTTCGCTAACCAGTGATGCAAGATCATTATTAGGGCAAATGATGAGGTGCCAACAAAAGCCAGGGTAATAAATACAGCCGTGTCCAACCCCTGCCCCACTACTGTAGAACCAATTGTCCTCGTCCACAGCCAACGCCCCTTAGTTAAGAGCTTCATCTTGGCCAGGACAAAGGAGTTAATAAACTCACCAACTAGGTAGCCACCAAAGGAAGCGGCCAGCAGTCTCGGCGTGTAGCCTAAAATACTCTCATAAGCCTCCTGCCCTCCCCAGAAGGGGGCCGGGGGTAGAAGTTGCCCTACCCAAGCAAATACAACGAAGATAAGGTTACATAAAAATCCTAGCCAGATTACCCTCCTTGCCCAGCGATAACCATAGACCTCGGTGAGAATATCACCAAAAATATAGCTCAGAGGGAAGATAACTATCGCCGCCGGCAGAGTAAGAGAGCCAACACTTATTATCTTTACGGCAATGATATTAGCTGTAATAAGGCTGGTGACAAAGATGGCCGAAATTACCAAAAACCGATGTGAGATATTCATTATTTAGCACCTCTGTTGAAACGGAACGGCACCACTAGATGACACGTATCCGCCGGAAAAAGTAGAGCATGCCACCAATAACACCCAGCATAATAAGGGACACAAGCAAGAAGGAGTAGCCACGAACTTCAAAAGGCCCCAGCGGGATGTTCATGCCGAAGATGCTGGCCACCACAGTAATAGGCAGCAGGATAGTAGCAATGATAGTCAACATGCGTACGACTTCATTGGTACGATTAGTCGCCAATGAATCATGGGTATCATTTAATCCTTCAATAATCTCCTTA
>CAJWSH010000007.1 GCA_913046255.1 uncultured Dehalococcoidales bacterium | reverse complement strand
TATCGCCCAAGATTTCACCTTTGATAATGTGCGTATCTGCACCCAAGCGGTAGCCAACTATCTTAACCAAACAGGGCTAGCCAGTCGTGGGCTAATCGTCGGCTATGATACTCGCTTTGCTTCCAAGGACTTTGCCCAAGCCGCCGCTGAGGTGGTCGCTGGCAATGGCATAAAAGTATACCTCTGCCTCGACCCAACCCCAACACCAGTAATTAGCTATGGTGTTTTAGCTAAAAAGGCGGGCGGCGCCATTATTATTACTGCCAGCCACAACCCACCCCAGTGGAATGGCTTTAAATATAAATCCGAGACCGGCGTCAGTGCTCCTACTGAAACTATCACTAAACTGGAGAAGAACATCATCCAAATCATAACTACTGGCAAAATAAACCAAATTCCTCTGGCTCTAGCTCTAAAACAAGGATTGGCTGAATACACCAACCTGGCACCAGATTACATAAAACAGATAAACTGCCTTATTGACCTTGACGCGTTGTACAAAACCAAGTTCAAGATAGTGGTTGACTCCATGTATGGAGCTGGTGCTGGTTACTTCAACATGTTTTTAGGTAATGGCTCAAGCCAGTTAATAGAAATAAATAGTGAGCCTAACCCTAATTTCCCAGGAATGAAACAGCCGGAGCCGATTGCGACTAATCTGGCTATATTAAAAGCCAAGGTTAAGGAAGGAAAGGCCAGCGTTGGTATTGCCACCGATGGTGATGGTGATCGCCTTGGTATCATAGATGAGAAAGGAAACTTCCTAACACAGCTCCAAGTCTTCGCCCTACTCGCTCTTTACATGCTTGAAGTACGCGGTGAGCGAGGTGCTATCGTAAAAACACTCACTGCTACCGATATGCTCTCTTGTTTGGGCAAAATATTCCAAGTACCTGTCTTTGAGACACCGGTGGGCTTTAAGTATGTAGCCCAGCTCATGCTTTCCGAAAACGCTCTTATTGGTGGGGAGGAAAGCGGTGGCTACGGCTTTCGTGGCCATGTGCTTGAACGTGATGGCATACTAGCCGGCCTTTATTTCCTTGATCTAATGGTTAAAAGTGACAAGACCCCGTCCCAACTCCTTAGCTATCTTTATAGCTTAGTGGGTACATATCACTATAATCGAATGGATATAGAGTTCCCTAAAGAGAAGCGCCAAAAAATAGCTAGCTGCCTCAAGAATAGTTCCCCCCATTCCCTTGGTGGGGTGAAGGTGGCAAAAAAGGACACCCTTGACGGATTCCGCTTTACTCTAACCGATACCAGCTGGCTGTTAATCAGATTTTCAGGAACCGAGCCACTGCTTAGAATCTATGCCGAAAGTGATAGCTCGGCTCGTGTTGAAAGGTTGCTTGAATTGGGTAAAGAATTAGCCGGAATGTAAGGAGTAGTGTTGAATAAAGAAGATAGACTGCCTCATAAAACAGAAAAGCCATGGGGGTATGAGCTACTTTTTGCCCATACACCAAAGTATGTCGGTAAAATAATCTTCATTAAACAAGGGCACCAGCTCAGCCTTCAATATCATGAAAAGAAGGACGAAAGCATGTACATATATCAGGGAAAGGCGCGAATAGAAATATCTGAGGCTGATGGCCGTATGGTGCCAAAGATAGCTTTGCCTGGCTACAGTATAAGGATTCTTCCCAACACTAAGCATCGTCTGAAGGCTATAGAGGACACCACCATTCTTGAGGTATCCACGCCTGAACTGAAAGATGTTATCAGACTAGAAGACGACTACGGACGAGCAAAATAATAACCACACAAGCTACTACCCGACGATACTACACCAAAACTTGCACAATTTGTATCTTTTACCGCTTCGTATATTGAGGCGCTTTGCGGGCGCGCTTTAAGCCGGGCTTCTTTCTCTCTTTAATTCGTGAATCCCGGGTGAGTAGCCCGTTCTGGCGTAATGTCGGTCTGAGCTTCTCATCTACCTTTAACAGAGCCCGACTAATGCCATGCACAATAGCCCCACACTGCCCCGAAGTGCCACCACCGATTACCTTAATCACGGCGTTATATTTACCAACAGTATTGGTTGTCAAAAACGGTTCCATTATCATCTGGCGATGGGTAAGGCGATTGAATACTTCGTCATAAGGGGCATTGTTTATAGTGATAGAGCCATCTCCGCCAGATAACAGTCTTACCTTAGCCATCGCTGACTTACGTTTGCCTGTCCCGTAAAAATAGGTTTTTTTTATCAAAATAGTTCCTCTCTAATTCCCAGGCGACATGGTACTGATTTTGGTCTGACTCAAATGAGGATGGGCACCACCGACATAGACTTTGAGCTTTTGCATCATGCTCTTCCTCAAGCGATTGTTGGGTAACATTCCCTTGACTGCGTGCTCAACCGCCCAGGTGGGTTTTGTTTTAAGTATCTTCTCTAGACTAACACTCTTAAAACCTCCGGCATACCCTGAGTGTCTGTAATAGAGTTTCTGCTTCGCCTTATTACCGGTAACGCAAAGCTTATCAGCATGGATAATAATGACGAAATCACCAGTATCCAAATGGCGGCTGAATATCGGTTTATGCTTCCCCATAAGCAGCTTGGCCGCCTCAGTGGCTATATTACCTAAAACCCTATTACTGGCATCAATAACATGCCACTCTCGCTTAATCTCAGAGACCTTGACACTATAGGTTTTCATTACCACTTCCTTGAAAATGACCAGTATAATTTACCTTTATTAGACACAGCCCACAGGCGGGAGCCGTTGCCCCTGCCAGAGCCGGTCTTTTCGCTTCTATTATACTACGAAACTCCCTAGTCGTCATTTTCTCCAAACCA
Organism: uncultured Dehalococcoidales bacterium; assembly: GCA_913046255.1. Taxonomy (GTDB): domain Bacteria; phylum Chloroflexota; class Dehalococcoidia; order Dehalococcoidales; family ARS1013; genus ARS1013. The sequence continues at coordinate 17,221 of CAJWSH010000007.1, read as the reverse complement.
ACTTTGATAAGAGCACCTACTGTATTGCGCACCTGATGAATCAAAAAAGAGTTGGCCACCATATTAAACACAACCAGCCCTCTGTCCTTTTCCACTCTAGCCTTATATACTTTTCGACATGTATTCTCAAGCTTCGCCCCCGCACCAGTGGCAAAAGAGGCAAAGTCATGCTCCCCAACTAGAGCCTGTGCTGCCCGATTCATGGCCAAAATATCCAACTTCCCGGTAACCAGATGACAAAAGCCAGCTCTTATTGGAGAGCGCACCGGGTTATTCAATATATAGTAGTTATATTCACGACTGAAAGCACAGTGTCTGACGTTAAAAGAATCACTAACCCGGTGTGCCATCTTAACAACAATATCCTTGGGTAAATAGTGATTTAAACCACTGACAAATGTCTCTGGTGTAAGGAATGACTCTGTCTTGAAACTAACTATCTGCCCCAAGGCATGAACCCCACTGTCGGTTCGGCTAGCAGCTGCCACCCTGATTCGTTTATCTGTAAGTTTAAGAAGCGCCTTCTCTATTTCACCCTGAATGGTGGGTAGATTCGATTGCAGCTGAAAGCCATAGTAACCGCTGCCGTTATACTCCATAAGCAACACGACTTTGGTAAGTTTTTGCACAACCTCAGCTCTATGCATATCTCGCCATGAGAATACCGTCTCTTTAACGAAATTCTTCTCAAACTTTGTATTTACTGGACTAAGCGATATCATTTCATCAACTCAAGTCGGACCATAGCCGCTCCATCCCCTAAGCGGCGCCCCAATTTAGTTATTCGAGTATAACCGCCCTGACGTTCGGTAAATCTTGGAGCCAGATCAGCAAATACCTTACTAACCACTCTCTCCTCAAAAATGAAGGCCAATGCCTGACGACGCGAGCTAAGATTGCCATCCTTACCTAGAGTTATCATCTTTTCCGCTATAGAACGTACTTCTTTAGCCTTGGCCTCAGTAGTTGTAATCTTCTCATAATCTAAAAGGTCGGTCACTAGATTACGATACAGTGCTCGGCGATGACTTGATGACCTACCTAATCTTCTACCGGTTAGTCTATGTCTCATTCTACCCTCACCCCATCAAATAACAGAATATAATCTATCCCCACTGCCACTATCAAGATCGCTTTTAAGTAAACTTCTTATGTCCTCTACTAATCTTCGGCAATATTGCCAACTTTTTCTCCTTTAATTTATTCCGATTGGCTTTTGGTTCCTTTACGTCAGGGGGAAAAAGTCAGTCCTATTTCCGCAAGACGTTCCACTAATTCCTGGATCGATTTCTTCCCAAAATTCCGGAGGCCCAACAACTCTTTCTCCCCTTTACCGATAAGCTCACCAACAGTATTGACCTCAGCACGTCTTAAGCAATTCATTGTCCGTACTGACAGGTTTAGTTGTTCAACAGGCATATTGTATTTATCATCAGAAAGAGCAGCGCGAAGGGCTTTCTTCTCTTCATCTATACGAGAAACCTGGCCATAATTAATAAATGAGGTCAATTGCTCAAGCAAAATATTAGCACTCTTAATAAGGGCGGTTTCCGGTGAGATAGAGCCGTCGGTCCACACTTCCAGATACAACCTCTCCTGACTGGTCTCTCGACCAATATGAATCGGTTCAATAGTAAAATTGACTTTTCGCACAGGCGTAAAAAGGGCATCCACTGGAATCGTCCCTACCGGTAGATCATCGTCTGCCTTAGCCGTCCTGTAACCTACACCCGTTTCAACATCAAATTCCACATAAAGTCTGGCTTCAGGCGAATCCAATGTAGCCAAATAAAGCTCAGGATTAACAATCTCAAAGTCATTTGATGGCTGAATGTCAGCCGCATGAACCTGCCTTTCTCCTTCCGCCTCGAGTATCAATTTTGCTGGTTGAGCCGAAAGGGATTTTAGTCTCAATACCTTAACATTGAGCAGAAACTCCAAGGTATCTTCTTTTACATAGGGAATAGAAGAAAACTCGTGTGGTAGTCCCTCAATCCGAACATGGGTCACCGCTGCCCCGGAAAGATAGCGAAGCAGTACCCGTCGTATAGTATTGCCCAAGGTGATGGCAAATCCCCTCTCTAAGGGAGCAACCAAGAAGCGCCCAAAGTTAACCTTGCTTTCAACACACTCAATCTCAGGTATAACTAAATCAGACAAAGTTCAATCTCCTTATCGGCCAAGCTATCGCGAGTAGTATTCAACAACAACTGCCACCTCAAATTTAGCCTCAGTATCATCTAGAGTAGGTAAAGATAAAACCCGACCAACGAGCTTCTCTTTGTCTAGGCTCAACCAGACAGCAATGGATTTACTTTCAATACTTCCAAGCAGCTGTTTGTAGTACTCAGTTCTGGTACTCGCCTCACGCCAATGGATGACATCGTCCTCTTTTACCAGACAGGAAGGTATGTCGGTCTTGCGCCCATTGAGTCTGATATGCCCATGCTGAACCAGTTGGCGAGCTTGAGCTCGAGAGTCAGCGAAACCTAAACGATAGACTACATTATCAAGCCGCCTCTCTAAAAGGGCCAGTAAATTTTCTCCAGTAATACCTGACTGTCGCTCAGCTTCAGCAAAGAACCGCCTGAACTGTCTTTCCAGGACGCCATAGCTATAGCGTACCTTTTGTTTTTCTCGAAGTTGCTCGCCACGATCGGAGATGCGGCGGCGGCGCTTCGATGGTGGACCGGGAGGTTTTGGCTTCTTGTCCAGTGTACATTTGGTGACACACTTACTACCTTTAAGCATCAACTTTTCACCACTGCGACGACATAACCGACAAACAGCTGCTATATATCTTGCCATATCTCTCTCTAGACTCGCCTCCTTTTAGGTGCCCGACAGCCGTTATGCGGTATGGCGGTCACATCTCTGATGCTGGTGATATAAAGACCAACACTCTGTAGTGAGCGAATGGCAGCCTCACGCCCGCCACCCGGTCCCTTAACATAAACCTCTATTTGCCTGAGTCCATGCTCCATAGCTTTACGGGCGGCGTTTTTGGCTGCCAGTTGGGCCGCATAGGGGGTGCCCTTACGCGAACCTTTAAAGCCAGCTACACCTGAGCTCGCCCAAGCAATAACATTACCTCCAAGGTCAGTGAGGGTCACCAAGGTATTGTTAAAAGTGGCCTGAATATAAGCTCTGCCTACCGGAATAGACTTTCGTTCCCGCTTCTTTGCCTTAGTTCGTTTTTTCTTTGGCATTCAATATCCCCCCAAATACAAACCTATTTCTTGGTCATACCGCGCCGCTGCCCTCTGCCGGCAACTGTCTTTTTAACACCACGTTTAGTACGAGCATTAGTTCGTGTTCGTTGCCCTCTAAGTGGCAGATTGCGGCGATGCCTCAGACCACGATAACTACCAATATCGATGAGGCGCTTAATATCAAGATTAATCTCTTTTCTAAGACTACCCTCAACTTTAAGCTTTAGATCAATAAGCTCACGAAGACGGTTAATTTCCTCATCGGTAAGTTTATCAACCCTGGTATCAGGGTTGATACCAGTCTGACCCAATAGCTTTTGACTCAAAGTAGAGCCAATACCATAGATATATTGCAGCGAAATCCAAACTGGCTTTTTTCTGGGTATATCTACCCCGGCGATACGCGCCACTTGTGCCTCCTTAAGCTAGCCCTGCCTCTGTTTGTGTTTGGGGTTAGGGCAAATGACTCTCACTACCCCTTGACGCTTGATTATCCTGCACTTTTCGCATCGAACTTTAATTGAAGCTTTAACTTTCATTATAACTCCACAACCCACTTTTAACCTAATCCTTACTTAAAACTTAAACCGATAGGTAACCCTACCACGACTGAGGTCATAGGGAGACAGCTGAATTAACACCCTATCACCCGGCAGGATTCTAATATTGTGCACTCTCATTTTGCCCGAAATATGGGCCAGCACTTTATGTCCGTTAGGCAACTCAACACGAAAAGTAGCACTGGGTAGTGCCTCAACCACAGTTCCCTCAACCTCAATAGCCTCCTTTTTAGGCAACCGTAAGCACCTCCGGCTCACCATCAGTAACCAAAATTGTGTGCTCAAAGTGTGCCGAAAGGCTGCCGTCAGCAGTAAAGACTACCCAATGATCGTTGCCAAGTCGAGTGCGCCAATCACCAGCATTTACCATAGGTTCCAGAGCAAGAGTCATTCCTTTTTTTAACTCCGGTCCTTCCCCCAACCGACCAAAATTAGGTACTTGGGGTTCCTCATGCATCTCCTGCCCAATACCATGGCCGGTATACTCACGTACCACGGAAAAGCCTCTTGACTCAGCATAATCTTGAATAGTGGCCGAAACGTCTCCTAATCTTGCCCCCGGATAAGCAACTGCGATGCCAGCCATAAGAGCGCCTTCAGTGGTTTTAACAAGTTTTCTTGCCTGAGAACTAATTTCCCCCACTGCCACCGTCATGGCACCATCACCTTGAAAGCCATTATAAATTGCTCCTAGATCAAGGGACACAATGTCACCATCATTCAAAACCCGCTCTCCAGGAATGCCGTGCACTATTTCATCATTTATCGAGACACAAAGACTTGCTGGAAATCCTCGATATCCCTTGAAGGAGGCTTTGGCCCCCAGTTTTTCCAATTCCTTAGCTGCCAACATATCAAGCTCTTTTGTTTTCATACCTGCTCTCAAGTATAATTTAAGCATCTTCATTACTGTAGCCACAATCCTACCGGCTTGTCGCATAGCAGCAATCTCACGTTCAGACTTAATAATTATGCTCATTTAAGCCTCTTGGCTCTCTCCCTCTGGATGGTAGTAATTATTCTGCCACCCACCTCAGCTACACTTCCCTCTCCAGCCACCTCCAGCAATTTACCCCTTTGACTATAATAGTCAATAAGGGGAACCGTCTCAGTAAAATATACCATAAGTCGCTTCTCAACTGTCTCAGCAGCATCATCAAAACGCCTCACAAGCTCACCACCGCAGTGGTCACACCTATCGTGAATCCTGGGTGGAGAACTCTGATTATGGTAGGGCATCTGACAGTTAGAACAAACCAAACGCCCGCTTAAACGTTTTGTCAGTTCTTCATTAGAGACCTTGATATATAGCGCACAATCTATGGCTCTATTCTGCCGTGCCAGAGCCTCATCCAGCGCCTCAGCCTGATTTTGATTTCTGGGGAAACCATCAAGGATTACCCCTGCATGGCAATCCGGTGCCGAGACCCGTTTCAAAACCACCTGTACCGCCAGTTCATCAGTTACCAACACTCCTTTCTCCATATGAGCCTTAACCTTAAACCCCAAGTCATTACCTCGCTCTATAGCCTGCCGGAACATGTTACCAGAGGCAATATGTACCAGCCCCAACTCTCGAGCCACCTTAGCTGCCTGGGTTCCCTTACCTGATCCAGGGGCTCCCAGGAAAATAATATACACCCACTACTCCTACTTGATAAATCCCTCATAGCGGCGCATGGTCAACTGTGCCTCCATCTGCTTCATAGTGTCCAGCACAACACCGACCACAATAAGCATACCAAAGCTAGAAAGCTGAATCATTTGAACATTGGTGACCTCACGAGCCATGAAAGGCATTATAGCCACTCCAGCCAAGAAAAGAGCACCGGCCCAGGTAATATGGTTAATAACGCTATTAAGATAATCCTTGGTGTGTTTCCCTGGCCTGATTCCAGGAATAAAACCCCCTTGTTGTTGTAAAGTGCCAGGCAGATCTTGCTGTTGAAAAATCACCATGGTATAAAAGAAAGCAAAGGCCATTACCATGAAGAAAAATACGCTCCAGTAGAAGAAACCCATAGGAAGGGCAGCATCAGGAGAAAACAAATTTACAATAGTATTAGCAAAATTAGGGTCCGCCCCAATTGGATTAGCAAAATAACTAGCGACCATGCCTGGGAAGAGTACCAGTGCCATGGCAAAGATAAGTGGTATCATGCCGGCAGTATTGACCCTGAGCGGAATATAGGTTGAGCCTGATTGCCGATACATACGGCCGCTGCGAAAGACACTCTTGGCATATTGAACTGGGATGCGGCGGTGGGCTTCAGTAAAGATGACGATAACAACTGTTGTGGCTAGTCCTATGATAATAAAAAAGGCCAAGCCCCATCCTTGATTCTGTGCCAAAGTTAAGCGGCCCTGGCCGATCATTTCAAATAAACCAGCCACGATGCCGGCAAATATTATTATAGATATGCCATTACCTATACCATAATGGGTAATCTGCTCTCCCAGCCAAACCAAGAACATGGTGCCGGCTACTATCGCCAAAACCATAGCTACAGTTGACAGCGGATGAGTGCTGATAGCCACCGCCCCCTCGCGCTGAAGAAGCATTATCTGCCCATAACCGCCAAGCCCAGCCATAGGCACTGTGAACCAGTGCGTAATCATGTTTATTTTGTTCCTACCAGCTTCTCCTTCCCGGGCAAGGGCTTGTAGGCGTGGGATAACGGGTGTCATCAACTGCATTACGATGGTAGCTGTTATATAGGGATAAACACCGAGTGCCACCACAGAAAAATTTCTCATGGCGCCGCCACTGAAAAAATCGAACATACCCAACATGGCATTGGCCGCAAATAGATTGCCTAATTCTTGGGCATTCACTCCGGGTAGAGTCACGTGAGCCACAAAACGAAATATCACCAGAATACCGAAAGTAATAAGAATTCGGCGCCTTAAGTCGGGCAGAGAAAAGGCATCAATCATTGCCTGCAGCAGTCGTGGCTTAGTCTGCCTTGGCGACATTGCCAACCTCCTCCGCTTTGCCACCAGCGGCCTCTATTTTAGCTTTTGCTGACGCTGAAAATTTATTCACTCTTACCACAAGGGGGTGATTAATCTCGCCACCAGCCAGAATCTTAACTGGCTGGCGCAGTGATTTCACTATCCCCGCTGCTAGTAATCTCTCTGGTGTTACCTCGCTACCAACTTCAAAGATGCCTAACTTATCTATACTGACAACGCTGTACTTTATTTTGAATATATTAGTAAAGCCACGCTTCCGTGGTAGGCGTTTAATTAAAGGCAATTGCCCGCCTTCAAAGCCAGGCCGAATCCTATAGCCAGAACGAGATTTCTGCCCCCCATTACCCCTGCCAGAATAGGTACCATGCCCACTGCCATTGCCACGACCCACTCGTTTCCTGTTTTTTCGAGAACCGGGAGCCGGGACCAATTCATGTTGCCTCACGAGCTTGCTTCTTCCACTTTAACCAAATGTCTCACCTTAATAATCATACCTCGAATTGAGGGCAAATCATCATGGGTGACACTCTGATTTAGCCGCTTTAGACCGAGAGCCTTAAGGGTTCTCCTCTGATCACGAGCATAGCCGATAGCGCTTTTAATCCATGTGATACGAAATTTAGCCATCAACTATCGCCTCCTGCCCCTTAATGTTCCCTCTACGCCTAGCCAATTCTGCCTTTGGGTTTCTGAGCTGGCTCAAGCCAAATACTGTTGCCTTAGCCACGTTAACCTTATTTGAGCTACCCAATGACTTGGTAAGAATATCTTTAATTCCGACAGCCTCAACTACGGCCCGAACGCTGCCACCGGCAATAAGACCAGTACCCGGTGACGCTGGCCGCATGAGAACCTTGGCAGCCCCTAATTTAACCATCACCTCATGTGGAATAGTATTATTCGCTAGATACACTTTGATCAAATTCTTCTTGGCAATAGTGCCCGCCTTACTGATGGCCAAAGGCACTTCATTAGCCTTACCAACACCAACCCCAACATGCCCACTGCCATCGCCGACTACCATCAGAGCACTAAAACTGAGACGCTTGCCCCCCTTAACCACTTTAGAGACACGATTTATATAGATCAGTTTTTCACTTAAGACAAGCTCTGTCGCATCTATCCTGCTTATTGATCTCTTTGTCACATTAAACCATCCTCTTCAGAAAATAAGCCCACCCTCACGAGCGGCCTCAGCCAAAGCTTTAATTCGACCATGATATTTATATCCACCACGGTCAAAAACCACCTGTGTTATTCTCATACCTAAGGCTCTCTTTGCCAGTAAAGAACCAACCAGCTCAGCCTGAGCTGACTTGTTCTTGCTCATAACTTCACCCTTTATCTCTGGTTCAATGGTTGAGGCAGAAGTCAGTGTATGACTTCGCTCATCATCAATAAGTTGGGCATAAATATGGTTCAGGCTACGAAAGATGCACAAACGAGGCTTCAATGCCATACCCTCTATTTTAGTCCTAATTCTGGCATGTCTTCTATAACGTGCCGCTCTTGGTCCATCCTTAACCATTACGTACTCTCCCCAATAGCCTTACCTGCCTTGCCCGGTTTGAGGTGGATTACTTCGCCGGCATATCTAATACCTTTACCTTTGTAAGCATCCGGAGGGCGAATAGCCTTGATTTCAGCAGCCATCTGACCAACTGCTTCTTTTGAAATCCCACTAACCTTGATACGATTTGTTCCTTCCACATCTAGAGAAACACCTAGCAATGGCGTTACCTCCACTGTATGCGAGTAGCCTACCCGAATTATCAGTTTTTCTTCTATCTTTTCCGCCTGATAGCCGACTCCCACTATCTCAAGAATTTTCTCAAAACCTTCGGTCACTCCAGCTACCATATTGGACAGAAGGCTCCGTGTCAGCCCGTGTAGAGAGCGATGCGTTTTACTATCACTGGGGCGCGATACCGCAAGGACATCACTTTCAAGCGTTATAGACATATCCGTGCTAAAACTACGCTGAAGCTCCCCTTTGGGCCCGGTTACGGTAACCCCGCTCCCTTTAATAGCCACCACCACTCCCGGTGGCACAGTTATTGGCATTCGCCCTACTCTAGACATATATAAAATCTCAAGCAATATTTACCAGACATAGCACAAAAGCTCACCACCAATCCCCTGACGCCTGGCTTTCTGACCAGTCATCACTCCTTTAGCGGTAGAGACAATAGCAATACCGAGACCTCCATACACACGAGGTATCTCCCTGCACGACATATATATCCTCAGCCCTGGTTTGCTTATCCGCTTCAAGCCTAAGATAAACGGCTGATTTTCCTCGTCATACCTGAGTGTAATCTTAATCTGCCGGTGCGGCTGAGTACCGACCACTTCATAGTCAGCAACAAAACCCTCTTGACTAAGAATTTTGGAAATATAGAGTTTCATCCGCGAGGATGGAACCAGCACCGAAGAGTGTCTCGCCATAATAGCGTTACGTATCCTAGTCAACATATCTGCTATTGGATCAGAGACACTCATTTTCCACTCTCCAAGTCCATAGTTACCAACTTGATTTTCTCACGCCGGGAATCTGTCCGGTAAGAGCCAACTCCCGAAAACAAATGCGACACAGACCAAAGGCACGCATATAAGCACGAGGTCGACCACACAGATAACAGCGATTACGCCGTTGTACCCTATACTTAACCGGGTGCAGCGACTTTATGATTTTTGATTTCTTGGCCATCTTTACCTCAATCCTTACTGAAAGGCATACCTAACAGCTTTAATAACTCTCTGCCTTCCTCATCCCTTCGAGCAGTAGTAACAACAGAGACTTCCAATCCCTTAGGCTTATCTATCTTGTCATAATCTATCTCGGGAAAGACAGTCTGTTCCTTAAAACCCAGGGTATAATTGCCCCAGCCGTCAAAGGAACCTAAGGGGACTCCCTGAAATTCCCGTATCCGTGGCAGGACAATGTTAATCAGCTTAAAAAGAAACTCATACATACGCTTCCCTCGCATGGTTACCTTTAGCCCGATGGGCATTCCTTCTCTCAAATGAAAGGCAGCGATTGATTTCTTGGCACGAGTAATCACCGGACGCTGTCCCGAAATGGCTACCAAATCGCTCTGGGCTGCCTCCAAAGCTTTGGCATTTAAAATTGCCTCGCCGACACCAATATTGATAACCACTTTTTCCAGACACGGCACCCGCATCATATTCTTATAACCATAAAGTTTCATCATGGCCGGGGCAACCTCTTTTTTGTAGCGCTCTCTTAAAGCGGACATCTAATCAATCACCTCTCGGCAAGATTTACAGAAGCGAACTTTCTTACCGTCGTCTAAAAAGCGAAACCCGATCTGCGTCGGACGGTTACACTTATTGCACACCAGTTTAAGGTTTGACATATGGATTGGCGCCTCACGCTCTATTATACCGGCTTGTCTAACCCGGCCGGTTGCCCGGGCGTGTCTTTTGATAAAGTTTATACCATCAACCAACAGTCGCCCATTTTTGGGGTAAGAAAATTTAACCTTGCCCTTTTTCCCCCTATCTCTGCCAGCGATAATCATTACACTATCGTTCTTTCTAATCTTCATAGCGATAAAAATACTCTTTAAAGATTCAGATTAACCGGATTTTGCCTTTATTAATCGGTTATATTTTTCCTCTCCGACACATTCTCTAGCACACTGGCACCACTCTATACAGGAAGGCGTATTCTCTTCAAAGACTACGTCACCACATCCGATGCATTTAACCTTTAGCTCATCACTCCATATCTCCACTTCCTCCCCACACCTAGGACATTTTTTTAAAGATGGGATAGGAGTTCTAATATTTCCACTGCCCGGGCATTTATCCATCACCTTTACTTGCCACCTCTTTCAGCATATCACCCTTTACTCCAAGAAAGAATACCCCACCACCTTTCTTTAAAACTTCTTGGGCAATTATTTTCTCTCCATCAATTTTAATAGTTCCTCTTTTTACCTTTGCCATTTATTCATCCTGCTTTACAAAACTTCAGGTGCCAGCGATATAATCTTGGTAAAATTCTTTTCTCGAAGCTCCCTGGCTACCGGCCCGAATATTCGAGTCCCCTTGGGATTATTCTTGTCACTAAGAATCACGGCAGCATTGTCATCAAACTTAATGTAAGAGCCATCGGGACGTCTATATGGCAGGGTAACGCGGACAATAACCGCTCTTACCACCTCTCCTTTCTTGACCACCGCCTCCGGAGTCGCCTTCTTTACTGAAACCACAATAGTATCGCCCACCCTAGCAAATCTCTTCCTGGTACCGCCCAGTACATTAATACACATAAGCTGCTTAGCACCTGTATTATCTGCTGCCTTAAGTCTGGTATAAGTTTGAATCATTTTAATTTGTCCTCAGGCTAATCTTAAGCTATGTCCTGAGGTTTAACCTCTACTACCTCTCCCTTGGTTATTACCTCGACTACCCGCCACCGCTTCTGCCCTGAGAGAGGACGAGTTTCAAGAATTCTTACCCTATCTCCTGACGTACACTTGTTGGCTTCATCATGAGCTTTATACCTAGTCACTCGCTTAAAAGTCTTTTTATAGAGTGGATGGCGTTTAGCTGTTTCTACAGCGACAACTACCGTTTTATCCATCTTGTTACTGACCACATAGCCAATCCTAGTTTTACGTTTAATCCGCATAATTTTTTAACCTACACTTTTATACCTGATTCTCTTTCTCGCATTACTGTTTTCAAGCGGGCAATATTTTTTTTGAGCATTGGAATTTCACGATGATTTTTCAATTGCTTGATGGCCGCCTTAAAACGGAGTTCAAGAAGCTCCTTGCAAACCTCCTCCAGCTTCTTCTTTAGTGCTTCATCATCAAGAGCCCTGATTTCTCTGATTTTCAAACTGTATTAGCTCCTTCTTAACTTTAGTTACTTCCGATAGCGATGCCGCTTTCTCGGACTACAAATTTAGTTCCACAAGGTAATTTGTGCGAAGCCAGGCGCATCGCCTCTTTAGCTAACTCATAGTTGACGCCACCTAATTCAAACAGCATTCTTCCCCGTCTAGCCACAGCTACCCAATGATCAGGGGCTCCTTTCCCACTACCCATCCTAGTTTCCGCTGCCTTCTTGGTCACTGGTTTATCTGGAAAAACACGTATCCACACCTTGCCACCGCGACGAATATGGTGAGTAATAGCCCGTCGTGCCGCCTCAATCTGTCGGCCGGTAAGCCAGACCGTCTCCATCGCTTGCAGCCCAAAGTCACCAAAGGCAACCGTAGCCCCTACATGGGCTTTCCCTCGACGGTGCCCTTTATGACTTTTTCTATATTTCACCCGTTTTGGCTGTAGCATTCGCCTCCCCTTGCTCTATTCTGTTGAGGGCTTAGCCTTTTTCGCCAAAGATGGCCCCTAAGCGCTTTACTTCAGCCGCTTTGGCCTTGCCTGTAGTTCTCTTAATCCTTGGCTTAGTTGGCTTTACTTCCACTTCTTCAGCCGCTTTGGCCTTGCCTGTAGTTCTCTTAATCCTTGGCTTAGTTGGCTTTACTTCCACTTCTTCAGCCGCTTTGGCCTTGCCTGTAGTTCTCTTAATCCTTGGCTTAGTTGGCTTTACTTCCACTTCTTCAGCTGTCGAGGGTACTATTTCAGTAACCATACCAGTTATTGCCTCAGCGGGCATTTCTTCCTCAACTGTTACTTCCTTAAGCTCCGGAAGAATCTCACCTCTGTTTATCCACACCTTAATACCAATCCGACCTAGAGTGGTACACGCTTCGGTGACACCATAATCAATATCAACTCGCAGCGTATGCAACGGCACCTGCCCACGATGCATCATCTCGCGGCGAGCTATCTCACCACCACCTAATCTACCGGAACAACTGATTTTCATTCCCTTAGCCCCAGCCTGCATAGTGCGGAAAAGCGCTTGCTTTATAGCTCTCCGATAAGCAATACGGCGCTGAATTTGCTCAGCCACTGACCTTGCTACCAAATAAGCATCAAGTTCGGGCTGCCGAATTTCCTGGATATTAAGTTGTACTCTCTTGTCAAGAAGGTCTTCAAGATAACGCCTCATTTCATCAACGCGCTGTCCTCCTCGCCCAATAACAATACCCGGCCGAGCAGTATAAACAGTCATTGACACCTTGTTTGTCTGACGCTCAATTTCCACCAAAGAGATGGCAGCGTCAGCATACTTGAAACGAATAGTCTTCCTGAGCTCCAGATCCTCATGCAAGAACTGAGTATAATGCTTATCAGCATGCCACTTGGCTTGCCAATCACGTATGATGCCTATTCTAAATCCAAACGGGTGAACCTTGCGTCCCATTAACCCTCCTGCTCAGCAACAATAACTGTGATATGACTAGAACGCTTGAAGATACGATTCGCTCGTCCTCTAGCCATTAAACGTAACCTCTTCATAGTCGGTGCTTCATCAACAAAGATACCGACCACCCTTAAGTCTGAAGGTGCCATCTGAAAATTGTTCTCCGCATTGGCCGCCGCCGATTTTACCACCTTAGCCACCACCTTAGACAACGGTGATGGCATAAACTGGAGCAGAACCAGAGCTTCACTGACCATTTTGCCCCGCACTACATTAGCCAGCAGGCGCACCTTACGCGCTGATACCCTATTGTCTTTACCCCTTGCCTTAACCTGCATCTTACTTTCCTAATCAAGCAATCCAAAAAGCTACTTGTATTTCTTTATCGACTAGTCCGCTCTACCTTAGTAACATGACCCCTGAAGGTCCTAGTCATAGCAAACTCACCTAGTTTGTGATCTACCATATTTTCAGTAATAAATATAGGCACATGCCTCCTACCATCGTGGACTCCAATATTAAGTCCCACCATCTCGGGCAAGATGGTAGATGAACGTGCCCAAGTCTTAATCATTATCTTCTGCCCAGAGCGACGAACATTCTCAACCTTTTTCATTAATTTGGCATCAACCATCGGTCCCTTTCTAATTGATCTTGACATTTTAGCTACCTACCTCGTCGTTTAATAATCATTTTTTCTGAAGCCTTAGACTTGCGGGTTTTATAACCCAAAGCCGGCTTTCCCCACGGCGTTTTAGGACTCGGCATGCCTATTGGTGACCTGCCTTCACCACCACCATGAGGATGGTCGCGTGGGCTCATTGCCGAACCTCTCACTGATGGCCGCCACCTTAACCAGCGCCCGCGACCGGCCTTGCCAAGCTTAATGTTCTGATGTTCGGCATTGCTCGCCTGGCCAATAGTAGCCACACAATTACTACGAATACGCCGTACTTCACTGGATGGCAACCGAATAAGGGCATAACCGCCCTCTTTGTCCATTAGCTGCGCCGCGGTCCCAGCGCTTCGCACCAACTGCCCACCCCTGCCTGGCACCAATTCAATGTTATAAATTTGGGTGCCACTGGGCATTTGCTTTAGAGGCAGAGTATTACCTGGTTTCAGTTCAGCATCCCCACCCGACTTTATCATATCCCCAACCTTAAGACCTAAAGGAGCCAGAATATAACGTTTATCCCCATCAGTATAGAAAATAAGAGCAATGCGTGCCGAACGATTTGGGTCATACTCAATAGTCGCTACCCTGCCGGGAATACCAATCTTATCTCGCTTAAAATCAATGATGCGAAATCGACGCTTGGCACCACCACCCCGATGGCGGACAGTTATTCTCCCCTGGCTGTTACGCCCCGCCTTCTTTCTAAGTGGCCGCAGCAAAGATTTCTCTGGCCTTCCTTTTGTTATTTCCTCAAAAGTAGCACCACTCATGCCCCGTCTGCCGGGAGAAGTAGGTTTGTATAGTTTTAGTGCCATTTTTTAATACAATCTCCTCAATTCTTGACGGCAATTATTCTCAAGAGTAATACTAATAAATCTAACCCTGTTTAAACCAACGAGATTATCCATCAACCCCACTCATTAAAGCACCCAGAAAAATCTTCGATTTTTCTAGAAGACCACTCTTGAAGGATTTTTATCTCTTTAAACTCCCCCCATCTCCTTCGTTATCAAACCCCTTCAAAGAGTTCTATCTTATCTCCGGGTTTCAGGGTAACAATCGCCTTTTTCCAAGACGGGCCTAACACCTGTCGCCGTCCGACACGGTGTTGCTTGCCAGGTACCATCATCATATTAACCTTAGCTACATTGATCTTAAAAACAGTTTCAACTGCCTCCCTGACTTGCTGCTTGTTAGCCTCTCGGGCTACCTCAAAGGCATACTTCCTCTGACTCTGAAGTATGGTGGTTTTCTCGGTTATTAATGGGAAGCGTAATACTTCATAGCGATGCACTGCTTTTCCCCTTATCAATTAATCTTTTGCCCCATAATTGTTCGATCTGACGCACTGTCACCTCGGGCATAAGCAGCACCTTGTGAGAAAGGATATCAACTACGTTAAGTAATCTGGCTGGTATTGTCTTAACACCAACTAAATTACGAGCCGATTTAACCACCTTCTCTTCGGACTGACTAGTTGTAATCAAGGCTGAACTGCTACTTATCCCCAGCGCAACAAGAAGTTTTACAAGCTCTTTAGTCTTGGGCTCATCCAGTTCTAGCTTCTCCAAGACTACTAACTCTTTGTCCTCAACTTTAGCTGACAGAACACTCTTTAGGGCTAGCCGATGCATCTTTTTGGGCATTTCTTGCCGATAGCTCTTTGGTTTAGGGCCGAAGGCAACTCCGCCACCACGGCGTATCGGCGAACGGCGACTACCGGCTCGAGCTTGACCTGTTCCTTTCTGCCGAAAAAGCTTTTGATGGCTACCTCGAACCTCGCCACGAGATTTGGTACTAGCCGTCCCCTGACGAGCGTTTGCCAGCTGCCTCACCATTGCCTGGTGTACTACTGCCTGATTAAATGGCACAGCAAAGACATCATCACTTATCTCAATATACCTGACCACTTCACCAATCATACTATAAACCGGAACCTGCAATTTTCTATTTCTCCCTAATAGACTTGTTTATCAGTAATATTCCATTTTTGGCACCTGGCGCCGCCCCCTTAACCACCAACAGATTACGAGTCGGATCAGCTTCAATTACCTCCAGACGACGCACCGTCACCCTGCTGCTGCCCATATGTCCCGGCATGCGTTTCCCTTTTAACACACGACCAGGAGAGGTGCCGGCCCCTATAGAACCCGGGGCACGATGCCGGTCAGATTGTCCATGTGTTTTAGGTCCACCAGCAAAGCCATGACGCTTCACTACACCGGCAAAACCTCTACCTTTTGATACCCCGGTAATGTTAACCAGATCACCAACCTTAAACAGACTGACGTCAAGCGTGTCTCCTACCTTAACGTCCTCCGTATCAGTCAACTTAAATTCCTTGAGACAGATAAATTTTCCCGGCCTTTTAAGAAGCGCCTGTTCGGCAGACTCTTGTTTCTCAGCTTCGCCAAAGCCAAGCTGAACAGCATCATAGCCATCTTTAGCTGCCGTTTTTAGTTGTACTACGGTACACGGGTCAGCCAAAATAACGGTAGCTGCCTCAGCCAGACCATTATTCTTAAAGATCTGAGTCATTCCTATCTTTTTGCCAATAAGCCCACAAATCATATTACCTGCCACCACTTTATAATTTAATATCTATACTAACCCCTGACGGCAAACTGAGAGCGGTCAGAGCATCTATTGTTCTCGAGGTTGTCTCTACAATGTCTATAAGCCGCTTATGAGTTCGTATTTCAAATTGTTCCTGAGAGTCTTTATCAATAAAAGGCGAGCGAATGACACTCCACTTTTTGATTCGAGTCGGTAAGGGCACTGGTCCGACAAGTA
Organism: uncultured Dehalococcoidales bacterium; assembly: GCA_913046255.1. GTDB lineage: Bacteria > Chloroflexota > Dehalococcoidia > Dehalococcoidales > ARS1013 > ARS1013. The sequence continues at coordinate 692 of CAJWSH010000007.1, read as the reverse complement.
CGGCACCGGTCCTCTCCAACGCCTCTACAATCTGTTGAGCCGACTGGTCAAGTATCTTATGGTCAAAGCTCTTTAGTTTGATGCGAATTTTCTGTTTTGGCATAGCGAAACACTTCTGAATCTTATCTAACTACCGAACTCACCTCACTAAACTAGAATTAAAAGCACGCCACGAGCGCTTTATAATTTTCTTGCTTTGTACTAGCCAGACACAGCTACACCTTTAATCTGGGCACCTAGTACAGCCGGCATCTCTTGGTATTGATAAAACTCCATGGAATGTGTTGCCCTGCCCTGAGTTAGCGACCTGAGAGTGGTAGCATAACCGAAGGTTTCAGATAAGGGCACCAGGCAATGAACAGCTGAAGTATCACCACGCGTCTCAATAGAGCCGATACGACCTCTTCTTGATGTAAAGTTGCCGATTAGCTCACCAAGAAACTGTCCCGGAGTAACCACTTCCAGCTTCATTATTGGCTCCAATATGATAGAATTAGCTTTAACAATACCTTCCTTCAGCGCCATTGAGCCAGCCATCTTAAAGGCTAACTCTGAAGAATCAACCTCATGGTAGCTGCCGTCATAAAGGGTTACTTTAATATCAACTAATGGGTAGCCATTATTTACGCCGGTCTCCATCGTCTCTTTAATACCTGCCTCAACAGCTCGAATACATGGCTTGGGCAGCAAAC